>CAYZKE010000162.1:5632-7138 GCA_964478505.1 uncultured Loktanella sp. | reverse complement strand
ATCAGGCCCTCAGGCATCACTTCGCGAATATAAGGCTCGACAATCGCACGGATATCCGCGCTGGTCTGGTTCTCGTCGCTGTGTTGGGTTGAGAGCACGATAGACATCGCCTCAACCGGCTTGCCGTTTTCATACCGCAGCGACACCTGGCTTTTGGCATCAGGGCGCAGCGTTGGTTCTTCGCCGGATTTGCGCACCTCTGCCAGACGGCGCAGGATCGCGTGGGCATATTGGATCGGGGCCGGCATCAGCGCATCGGTTTCTGTTGTGGCATAGCCAAACATGATCCCCTGATCGCCGGCACCTTCCTCTTTCGTTTCGGATGCATTCACACCTTGGGCGATATGCGCGGATTGCTCATGCAGCAGGTTCGTAATCTCGCAGGTCGCGTGATGGAACTTGTCCTGCTCGTATCCGATGTCTTTGATACAGGCGCGCGCGATATCCTCGATCCGCGCCATATGGTCCTTCAGTTTCGACTGGTCAGACAGCCCCACTTCGCCGCCGATCACCACGCGGTTTGTCGTGGCAAAGGTCTCACAAGCGACACGCGCTTCGGGTTCTTCGGTCAGGAATGCGTCCAGAATACTGTCGGAAATGCGGTCGCAGACCTTATCAGGATGCCCCTCTGAAACGGATTCAGAGGTGAAGATATAATTGTTACGCGTCATGGGGATGTGCTCCATTAAGTTATACCGCCACGTCAGGAAGCCGTTGTGACAGAATCGAACACCCCGATATGGTGTGCCCGCTGCTAGGTCAATCGCTATCGCGTCTGGCCCTGAAATAACCGCCAAAGATGAACAAAAGCACCATCAGGACAACCGGCAGATCGCCCCATCTGCTATAAGGTGTCGCTGCAAGCGCCGCAGGCAGAGGCGCATCAATCGCGCCATCTACACCCAGCGGCAATGCGGCAGTGATGCGTCCTTTGGGATCAATCATCGCGCTGATGCCGGTGTTGGCCACACGCACCATCGGCAAACCCTGCTCGATTGCGCGCAACCGCGCTTGTGCAAGGTGCTGATGCGGACCCGCCGCTTCGCCGAACCATGCATCATTCGTGATCAGCATCAACAACCGCGGGCGGTTGTCGCCATAGTTGATTTCCTCGGCAAAAATCCCCTCATAGCAAATCAGCGGCACCGCAGCGCCAATTCCGGGCAGATCAACCGGCCCGGGCGTCGCACCCGGCGTAAAGCCGACACCAAGATTGCGGGCCAGCCCCGTCGCGCCCACCTGTCCCAAGAGCCGGGCACCCGGTATATATTCACCAAAGGGCACAAGATGGCGCTTGTCATAGATGCTCTGCACCGTCCCGCCAGGGCCCACAACGACCAGACTGTTATAGGCCCGTGCTGCGGCATCGCGCCGCTGGATCCCGAAAACAAGCGGTGCACCGCGCGCGGAATCGGCCAAAAAGCCCAGATCATCATCAATATGGTTCAACAGATAGGGAACGGCCGTTTCAGGCCAGACAACCAGATCAGGCACAGGGCCTTCGGC
>CAYZKE010000162.1:0-5532 GCA_964478505.1 uncultured Loktanella sp. | reverse complement strand
AATGGTTCGACAATCCAGCGCAGGCTAAAGGCGAAATAGCCGAACCCGAAGGCCCAAGCGTGAAACACACCCTGACGGCGCGACCGCGCTTGCGGATACAGGGCAAACACCACGCCCAGCGCAAGAATCGTCGCAGGCCACAGGTCAAACGGCGCTTGGCCCAAGCCCGCCACGGCCCCTAAAGCCGCAAACGCGACAAGCCGCAACAACGCCCCACGCGCAGCAAACTGCACGCCAATGTTAGCCATTGCTGGCCGGTGTCAGGCGGACGCGCAACCGTTTGATCCGGCGCGGGTCTGCATCCACAACTTCGAATTCAGGACCGGCGGGATGCACGATGACCTCACCGCGCGCAGGCAAATGGCCTGCAAGCATTGTCACCAACCCGCCCAGCGTGTCGATTTCTTCCTCGTCGATTTCCTCGGCCTCAGTCAGGTTCAAACCTATCTCGGCCTCGAAATCATCCAGATCGGTGCGGGCCTGGGCCAGATAACAACCCGGTTTTTCAAGCACCCAGCTTTTGGCCTCTTCGATATCGTGCTCGTCCTCGATCTCGCCAACAACCTGTTCGATCACGTCCTCGATCGTGACCAGCCCGTCAGTCCCGCCGTATTCATCAATGACCAGTGCCATGTGAATACGCTCGGCCTGCATCTTTTGCAGCAGTACACCCAGTGGCATCGACGGGGGAACAAAAATCAAGGGCCGGGCCATTTCGCGCAGGTCAAGCTCCTGACGATTGCCGTTGAACCCGTGGCGCAGCGCAAAATCCTTGAGGTTGGCAATCCCGATGGGCGTATCCAGCGTGCCGTCATACACCGGCAAACGGGTCAGGCCGCTGGTCCGGAACACCTCAACCAGTTCATCCTTTGTAATGGTGACAGGAACAGCCACAATATCAGGCTTGGGGATCGACACGTCCTCGACACGCATCCGGCGCAAATTCAGCATCCCCAACATCGCGCCTGCTGCATTCACGTTTTCACGTGGTGCCTCATGGTTTTCTTCTGATGTCGCGGGCCCTGTAAACACGTTCACCAAACGTGAAAAAAGCCCGGGAGAGGTTTCCGTCTCATCCTGCTGCGCGCTTTGCGCAGCGCTAGACGGTCCTTCGTCTGTGTCGCCCATTTTATCCTTACCTATGTGGGTCAGCCGACCCGATTACTCCCTATATGGGTCAGGAACACCCAGTTTGCCAAGTATCTCTGTCTCCAAGCCTTCCATTAAGGTGGCGTCGCGGTCACGTTCGTGATCGAAACCCAATAAATGAAGGGTGCCATGAACAAGTAAATGAAGCGTGTGATCGCGCAAAGGTTTGCCCGCTGCGGCGGCTTCGCGCGCGCAGGTGTCAAAGGCAATCGCAATATCACCCAGTTCAGGGTCCGGCACGGGCTGCGGTGGCAGAGGCATTTCACCATCCATCGCGGCACCACGTTCCTCTGACGGCCAACTCAGCACATTGGTGGGCGCGGGCTTGTCACGGAAATCCGCGTTCAACGCAGTGATCCGCGCGTCATCACAGGCCAGCACGCTGATTTCAAACACCGAAGGTTCCAACCCCAGCCGCTCAAGTGCCGCATCGCAGGCCAATTGCGCCAGCGCGTCGATATCGCCCCAGCGGTCATCTTCAACAACGCAATCGACGCTCACCTCGGATCATCCGCCTCATAGGCTTCGATGATCGCGGCAACCAGCGGATGGCGTACGACATCTTTGGCCGTGAAGTAGTTAAAGCTGATCTTGGGAATATTCTTGAGCAAACGCTCGGCATCCCACAGCCCAGAATTCACGCCGCGGGGCAAATCGATCTGCGTACGGTCACCGGTGATCACCATGCGCGACCCCTCGCCCAGACGGGTCAGGAACATCTTCATCTGCATTGTTGTGGCGTTCTGCGCCTCATCCAGCACAACAAAGGCATTGGACAGGGTCCGCCCCCGCATAAAGGCCAAAGGTGCGATCTCAATCACCTTTTCCTCGATCATCTTGGCCGATTGTTTGCCCGGCAGAAAATCATTCAAGGCATCATAAAGCGGCTGCATGTAAGGATCGACCTTGTCCTTCATGTCACCGGGCAGATAGCCAAGTTTCTCGCCCGCCTCGACCGCAGGGCGCGACAGGATGATCTTGTCTACATGCCCGCTGATCAACATATTCACGCCAACGGCCACGGCCAGATAGGTCTTACCGGTTCCCGCAGGCCCGATACCAAAGGCAAGTTCATTGGAAAAAAGCGCCTTAACATAAGCCTTTTGCGCATCGGTGCGCGGCTCGACCAGCTTCTTGCGGGTCTTGATCTCGACACGCTCTGTCTCGCCCTTGAACAGCTCGATCTGATCACCACTACGGGCGGGATCGAACATGGGTGCCGCCCCCATACGCAATTCGCGGTCCAGATCGCCCGGCTCCAACGAACGGCCCGCCTCAAGCCGGCTGTAAAGCGCGCCAAGTACCTGGCTGGCCTCGGCACGGGCGTCCTTGTCACCGATCACAGCCAATTGGTTGCCACGGCGCAGGATCTGCACGTCCAGTTTTTCTTCGATTGTGGTCAGGTTGCGGTCATATTCGCCGCAAAGATCGATCAGCAAAAAATTGTCAGGGAATTCCAACAGGGATTCTGTCGCAACGTCGGCGGGTGGGGTCAGGGCACCGGTGGCCAATCAGCTCTCCTCTTCGTCTATATATAGGTATCGTGGCAAGTGCAGACACAAGGCGCAAGGCTCTTTGCGCAAAGAGCGGTTTTTGATTGCGCCCTGTGCGACACTACGTAGGTGCGGCGCAGCGTTCTGCCACCTTAAACCTTTGATACCCCGACAAAACACCCTGCCCGAGACGCAAATTGCCAAATGCTATAAACTTGCGCAAACTGCTGCAAGAAGGGCCAGAACCACAGCCGGACAGGTGGATCTGCCCCAAGAGGAGAGCACAGCAATGGTGGAGAGAGATTCGATAAGCTTTGTCTTCTCCGGATCAGGCAGCGGCACGCCCGTTAGCCCCGCAGAATTCATCGCAACCATCGCGACGCTCGCTCCACCCGGCTTTGGGTGGCTGCACCTGAACAGAGCGGATGCAGCGACGCCCGCGTTACTGGCCGAGGCAGGGCTGGATCACTTTGTAATCGCCGCCCTGACCGCTGACGAAACCCGCCCGCGCTGCACCGTGCACGGCAACGGCGTGCTCTTGAACCTGCGTGGTGTGAACCTGAACCCTGATGCAGAACCAGAAGACATGGTGTCGGTGCGGCTCTGGCTGGAACATCAGCGCGTGATCGGGGTTTGGGGGCGTCCGCTCTTTGCGGTGCAGGATCTGGCCGAGACGGTAAAGCGCGGTGAAGCCCCGCGATCACCGGGTGACTTTGTAGCGAAACTGGCATTGCGTCTGACAGATCGGGCCGAACCGGTCGTGGCAACCCTGAACGAGGAAATCGACACGCTGGAAGAGGCGGTCATTGACCCGAAGGCCCGTGTGTCACGTGCGCGCCTTGGCGGCTTGCGGCGCAAAGCCATCGTGTTGCGCCGCTATTTCGTGCCACAACGCGACGCACTGACCACGCTGGAAATCGAGGATCTTGGCTGGCTGGATCAGCATGACCGCTCGCGCCTGCGCGAGGCGGCGGAACGGGTGCAGCGCTTTGGCGAGGAACTCGATGCGATCCGTGACCGAGCGCAGATCGTGCATGACCAGATCATGGACAACCGCGCCGAAGCGATGAACCAGCGGATGCTTTTGCTGTCGATTGTATCGGCGATCTTCCTGCCCTTGGGGCTGTTGACCGGATTGCTGGGCATCAACGTCGGCGGTATGCCCGGCGTTGACGATCCCCGCGCATTCTGGGTCGTCTGTCTGGCTCTGGTTGTGCTGGGTGCGGGACTGGTCTGGATGTTCAGGAAACTGGGACTGTTCCGCACGTAAGGTGGATTTTAATCCACCTTACACCAAAACACCCTTCAGCGAATTCGGACTATCCTCGATAATCCGCACCGCGCGCACCTGCCCCAGCACATCCGCAGGCGCATCGGCATAAACCGCGTGCAGATACTCGGACTTGCCAATCATCTGGCCCGCTTCACGGCCTGCCTTTTCAAACAATACCTTCACTTCGCGCCCCACCATTGCAGCCTGAGTCGCCTGCTGTTGTTCACGCAAGAGCGCCTGCAAGCGCTGTAACCGGTCATGCATCACATCCTCGGGCAGCTGCGGCTTTTCAGCGGCAGGCGTGCCGGGACGGGTCGAGTATTTGAACGAATAGGCCTGCCCGTAATGCACATCGCGCACCAGCTGCATGGTGTCTTCAAAGTCCTGCTCGGTCTCGCCCGGAAAGCCCACGATGAAGTCACCCGACAACAGCAGGTCAGGCCGCGCCGCGCGAATACGTGCGATCAGTGCCAGATAGCTCTCGGCGGTATGCTTGCGGTTCATCGCCTTCAAAATCCGGTCCGAGCCTGACTGCACCGGCAAATGCAGGTACGGCATCAGCTTGTCACAGGTGCCATGCGCTTCGATCAACGCCTCATCCATGTCATTGGGGTGGGACGTGGTGAAACGGATGCGCTCCAATCCGTCCACCTTGTCCAGCGCCCAGATCAGCCCTGCCAAACCGCCCTCATGGCCATGATAGGCGTTCACATTTTGGCCCAGGAGCGTGATTTCCTTCACACCGCTTTCCACCAGTTCCTGCGCCTCGCGCATGATCCGATCCGCCGGGCGCGACACCTCGGCGCCGCGCGTATAGGGCACGACACAAAACGCGCAGAACTTGTCGCAACCCTCTTGCACCGTCAAAAACGCCGTCGGGCCGCGCTTGGCCTTGGAGCGTGCTTTCAGCGTATCGAACTTGTCATCGTCGGGGAAATCGGTGTCCAGCGCCTTGGCCCCCGTGCGCACAGCCTCTTCCATCGCAGGCAAGCGGTGGTAGCTTTGCGGGCCCACCACCAGATCGACCATCGGCTGGCGGCGGATGATCTCTTCACCTTCGGCCTGTGCAACACATCCCGCGACACCGATCTTCAGATCAGGGTTCGCCGCCTTGAGCCCCTTGAAGCGGCCCAGTTCGGAATAAACCTTTTCTGCGGCCTTTTCGCGAATGTGGCAGGTGTTGAGCAGAATCATATCCGCATCATCCGGCGTGGCGGTTTCCACATAGCCCTTGCCCCCCAGCGCCTCGGCCATGCGTTCGCTGTCATAGACGTTCATCTGACAACCATAGGTCTTGATATAAAGCTTCTTTGGCGCGGACATGGGGGCTGCTCTCGGGTTAGGATAACTCGGGCCTTCTAACGACTTGGCGGAATGCTTGCAATGCGGCCCGATATCACCGATTTTGCACCCTGCCTTTCGACGAAACGAGTTTTATGCATTATCCATCCATTTCCGCACTCTCGGGCGATCTTCGACGCACCCCGCCCAAAGGGCCCGTTGCCTTGATCCTGATCGAGGATGATGTTGCGGTTGCACGCACGATTGCCCACCATACTGACGCAGGTTTCGCCCGCATTCTCGCCTTTTGTGCGCCCCGGCAGATGTTGCCAACTG
>CAYZKE010000161.1:6244-7243 GCA_964478505.1 uncultured Loktanella sp. | reverse complement strand
TCTCGATTCCGGCATTCTCCGCCGCACGTATCGCCGCCATACCCAAACGAGACGCCAATCCCCGGCCTCTGTGGCCAATCCGTGTTCCGCTGCCTATCAGATACCGTTTGGTGTTCCGCGTCGCGACGTTCCAAAACCCGATGACTTCATCATCGTCAACGGCGACGAAGGACGCCTCGGGGTCAAAACCTCTCGAGCTCAGCGCCGCTTTGAACGTGTCTGCATCTGGTTGCAACGGAACGATATAGTCAGAAAACGCGGCAAGCATGGCGCAATGCAGAGCACCGAGGTCAAGGCCGGATCCGGAAAACGAAACAATTCGTGTCATCTTCGTGCTTTCATAACTCCAGGATGCGCACAGACGCAAAGAACGGTTTTTTTGCTCGGCGCACAAGTCGTTGAGGTCATTTTCTTATCAAACGGATATCATCGAGTTCCGGGTACTTGGCTGGGTTGTTCCAAACAGACATCGCCGACACTGCGGCGAACGACCCCTTCGTTCCAGGTCTTGCCGGTTGATTGCTGAAGCCGCGAAAGACAGTGCATCCTAGATCCGCCGATCGTGGATCGCGTGGCGAAAATCAGGTTTAGGAAAGCTAATGGAACCATCAGCAGGCATCGATTAGGCGTAAGTACGTATCCTTCGGAACGCCCAAACACCGACACCAAGCACGACGACCAAGACAGCAGCCGTCGTTAAGCCCGATTTCACAATAGAAGCTACACTTGCCGCCAAGACAGTGTTGGCTGATATTTCTGGCCAACTCAGGATCATTATGCAGATGCCGGCGTTCTCTAGATAGTCAGCGATACCTGCCGCAATCGAAAACCAAGTTCCAATGCGAACAAGGTTTTGCCTGACGCCACATGACCCAAGCCATTTGAGCAATGACACTAAGGTCAGCGCCATGAGAGTGGGATAAACCAGATCAAGTGGGATTTGCCTCGTGAGATAGTACCACCTTCCACTGGCACCCAAGGCTTCGATCAGCGCATTTG
>CAYZKE010000161.1:3573-6234 GCA_964478505.1 uncultured Loktanella sp. | reverse complement strand
AAATAGAATCCGGCGGCCGCGAGACCGAAGAGTGCCGCTTGCCGCCCGTACTGCTTAGTTGGTATCGTCATATTCATTGGTTGTTCTCCTTACCATTGGCACCTCCGTACTGAGCGCGAGCAAAGCTGGCATTATCGTTTGATAAGGAATTCGCGATTTGGACCTCTTTACCTTTCTGACATGTCCCCCGAACGCTTTTGATGCAGACACAGCGCGTGAGTTCGCGGCAGCATGGAATGTTGAATTTGTCGAAAAGGAGCGTCGCATTGCGACGCAGGGCGAACCAGACCCAATGGAGCGCATCATTCTTGATGGGCGCGCCACGAGCCAAATTAGCGATCCAGAAGGCCGCGGCGTTTGCGTTAGCTTTAACGCTGGTCCGTGCGTGGTCGCACCCAATGTTGCGAGAACCAGAAATGGGACCTCGCTCGTTTCCATAGAGGTGGTTGCGGATGCATTGGTTGCGCAAATGGACAGCCGCGCCCTGACTGAGCTTATGCTAGCATCGAAGCCAATTCGCGAATGGGCAAACGGAATTTTGCAGCAAGAACTGGCTCGCAAGGCTGATCGGGAGTGGTGCCTCGCCGCACTTGGCGGCGCAGATCGCCTCGCATGGTTTCGGAAAGATTTCCCGCGACACGAAAGGCTTTTCGGTCACTATTTGATAGCATCTTTTCTCGGTGTCACTCCGGTCACACTTAGTCGTATTCGCGGAGCTGAGCGAGACACGGCGCTTGATTGAGGGTTCGATTGCTGGAACCTAATTCTAGTAAAGCAAGCCTTGGTAGTTACTGCGGCGAAATGGCGCTTTGTACGCGCCTAGTTGGTCGAATCCGGTCGCAGCGAAAGGACAGGCTGAAATCTCACGGGTTTGGTGCTCGTGAACGGCCAGTCTGGGGAAATCTGCTGCGCCGCCGAATTTCTCGCGCCGCATCTGCGAAGCGTTTCTGCGTCAGCAAAAGCCGCGTGAGCAAAAGGCAGCATAGTCCCGCGTAGCGGCCATTCAAACAATGCGCAGCGAAGGGCCAGTTTGAGCCCGAAGCCGACCTTCGTGGGATCCGCAGCGAAAGTCTGCTGTGAGCCCATTTTGACCGATGCTGCGTTTTGCACGAGTGTCCGCGTTGCAAGGCGTGGCCAAAAACGTGACATAATCAGCGTGAGTTTTGCCAAGAAGTAATTGGCACCCAAATTGAATTCCACGTCTTGGGCTTAGTACCAGAAAGATAATGGCATATATTGGAACCAAGACTTATTTGCATCAGCCTCGATCTGAGCAGTGCCCCGACGGGTGGCATAACTTCTGCTGGTAGTGCTGACTAAAAAAGAGATCACGTGAGCTGCTATTCCACGACGCAGGAGAAGTAGGCGTTCTGCGATTGTGCGGAGATTATTAGCGTCTCCCGCGTGCCGCCATTGCACGTATAAGTAACTTGCAACTCTTGCGGGGTTTCTTGGACGCCCTCAGCGAGCTCCGGCAAGCCACAAATGCTCTGGTCTTTCACGGGCAGAATGCAGTTGAACTTACTCGGGCAGTTTGGCTGGTTTGATTCACCGCATTCCCATGTTCGACCCGAGGCGCAGAAGTAACGCACGAACGCTGAGGCCTCACATCTATCTTGGGCTAAAGCCCCGGTACGACGTAAGAATGCTTCCACGTAGATCAAGCCGGGAGAGTTTTGGCGGCGCGCTTCCAGCTGGGTGGCAGCAGTGATTGCGTCCTCCTTCGCCCGTTCGGTTGCCGCCACCACACGCGCGGTCGCAATCTCCTGCTGAAGGGTGGCCAAACTCTTTCTAGCGGTAGCAACAAGCACCTCCATCGCAACGACATGCCTTTCCCAGTGTAGGTTCTGGAGGCGGTCGAGAACGGCCAGGCAAGCGCCGTCGGCGATATCACAACGCACGTTTGGCTGGTCTAGGTCAATGCTGTCGGCCTTTGCGAAAGTGGCGGAAACAACAATCCCAAGGATTGCGAGCGCCCGTGCTGCCTTACCTCCCATGGTCTATTGCTCCTCTAATGGTAACGTGATGACCTGCGATATCCCCGAACGCATATTGATCGCTTCCATCATAGCTCCGCCATCAATTACCGTCTCTCTCGCCGCATTCATTTCGCGCAGGAAGATGGTGTCGCCGGTGTCGAGTGTGCCACCGCCGCAATCTGTCGGGAAGCACCCGACCCCGGGAAGGCAGATGCGACCAGGCGTACAATCAAAACTGGTTGTCTCTACCGCGTTGGGATACCGTAGACGCGCTGCCTCAATACTGCCATCAGGCGCGCGGTAAAGGTCGAGGACGCCAGACGTGTCTGTTCCAAGAACTTCGGCTTGAAGCTGAATGCTTTGCCTAGTAACGGTGGTCAACTCAACCTCTTGTGCGGCCGGTGCCGATGCGACAATGACTGTCACAGCAGTAATTTGAAAAATGAATTTCATTGAACGGTCCTTTCGTAAAATGTTGAGATCGCTACTCCGCGACGAGCACACATGATTCCAGGGCGGCGGGATTGGATCTAAATTGAGGTGTTGGGAACGGAGTATCAAAACCATCAAAACCGATCACGACGGGCCGCTCAAACGTTTGCGAGAATTGGGCACCCCGCGTCGTAAATTGATCAAAGACGAGCCCTTCGCCTACATTGGCACCCGCGAGACCGTTGAGAAC
>CAYZKE010000161.1:0-3563 GCA_964478505.1 uncultured Loktanella sp. | reverse complement strand
ACGGTATCGGTATCCGTGAGTTCTAAGGGTGTTGTCTGTCCCTCCCCCGTCGCGCCGTTGATGACAATCGTGCCTACAATCGGTGTCGGAGCGTTTCCTGCTTGAGGGTCAGTGTCGCCATCCTCTTCAGAAAGACGTTGCAACGCGAGGGCCTGAATTCGGGCATCCGTGAAAGTGTAGGTAATCTTCCGGGTAAGGTACACCTCGGTGATAACGACGAAGCGGTTGCAGCGGTCCGTGCTCAAGGTTTGGTTTGTACCCAGAGTGGTGAGACGTACTTGCTCCGCCTGAAGCTCCCGCAGAATTGCATTGTTGACAATTGAGTGGAAGGTGTCCGTATTCTCAGCGGCGGAGAACCCTTGGCCCGCAGCGGTTGTGGCTAAGTAGGCCTGATAAGCCTCCTGCCGCCCAATTGTGCCCACCGCCACCTTCGGCACGCCGTATTTTCGTACATCATTGAAATTCAGCACGACGCGGGTTCGAGTATTCGCCCCGATCCCGAGGGCCTGGAAAACGCGCACGATGTTGAAGCCGAAATTGGTTCCCGCGTCCGCCTCGACTTCTGGAAAAGCCACAATCGGCAGCGTCTCAATGTCGAGACTGTTGCGAGTGCGCAGTTGTCCACGTAGTGTGTCGCGTTGGCTTGCAACATCTTCGCCATTTTCGTCAGTTTCCAGAGAGGTAAGTCGAAAAACCAACCGGTTGTTCATGAAACCCTGTGCCTCTTCAACGACGCGCGGCGAGGAGGCGAAGTATACTTGGACTTTGTCTTCCACATCTTCGCGGGTCGCACCGGGGGCCGTCCGTGGCACGCTCTGGATGTAAATATCACCCACCTGGATCCATTCTTCAGGCGGATAAACAGGTGTCAAACCAATGCCACGGGCTGTCAGCTTGTATTCAGTGACTGCATCTCTCGGAGCCGACGTGCAGGCTACGAGAAACAGGACAGTAATTCCCAAAATAAAGCGCATGGAATAATATTCCGCCACACAGGATCAAATTATGAAATCCAAAATTTAGCAACTAAAGTTCAACTGTAGTGATGTTGTTCAATTTTGCGCCGGATTTCAAGCTCGCAAATGCGGAAAGGCATTGAAACGCACACGTTTGGCACGCCTTATCCACCAGACTGTACATTATTTTCGGGATTTTACCGCTCCTTTGACCACGTATCGTTTCGCAAAAAAGAATGGAAATGGGAAGCGGCAAAGCGCTGAATTTTGTACCGAATTGGTGCCTGACAAGTGGGCCACCGCCACGGCTGAAGGTGCCCCAAAACTCAAAAGGCTTTTGACCCGTTCGTTCAAGGCGATTTCCCTGAAAGCAGTCCTTGGCGCAGTCGCAGCGAAATGGTGCTTTTTCCCGCATTGCAGACATCTGTGCAAGATGCAGCGATCGGCGGGTTTGTGTCCGACTCGGCCATTGTGATCTTGTGCTGCGTGCGCTCGCAGCGTGAAAAATGCGGCATGAGCGAAAAAGTTCGTGCTTCCGCGCAGCGATTCAACCGGCCGTTCGTGTATGTCGCAGCATAGATCAGACGTCGAACTTACAAGATGCGGATTATGCTGCCAACGAGGCGAGGGACAGAGGGTGAATTCGCTGCGGATGCGCGAGAGTCCGCTTCAGACGCTCAATCCCTATATAAGCGATGCCGTATTGACCGACCTTGGTTAGAGGATTACACGCAGTTCTATGGAAAGCACAAAAATCATCTCGAACTTTTGGTGGCTGGTCTCCTCATAAGGCGACTGGACAGTATTCTATTCCGAGGTCGCCGTTTGGGCGGCCTTTTTTGTTTCCATGCGTCCTGCGGTACCTCTTCTCAACGAGGACATGCTCATGACCAAACCAGTCATTCTTACCGGAGACCGCACGACGGGGCCTCTTCATATCGGCCACTACGCAGGTTCGCTTGCAAACCGTTTGGCGTACCAAGACAGTCATGAGCAATTTTTGCTTCTGGCGGATACTCAAGCACTAACCGATAACGCTCATGATCCTGAAAAGGTACGACGCAGCGTGATGGAAGTTGCTCTTGATTATCTTGCTGTCGGCATCGATCCAACGCGCACGACAATCTGCCTGCAATCGCATCTACCAGCGCTTGCGGAACTGTCGATGCTGTATCTCAACTTCGTCACTGTATCCCGCCTAGAACGCAATCCAACGATTAAAGATGAAATCCGGACGCGTGGATTTGGCCGTGATATACCTGCGGGCTTTCTATGCTACCCGGCGGCACAAGCCGCTGATATCACTGCATTCAAAGCAACCGTGGTCCCAGTGGGCGACGACCAAGCGCCACTCATAGAACAGACCAATGAGATAGTGCGTCGGATCAATTCCACCGCTAACCGAAAGGTACTTCCCGAGGCCGTCGCTGTTATCCCAAGGGCCGGACGGCTTCCCGGCATCGACGGCAAAGCGAAGATGTCTAAATCAGGTGGCAACGCTATTCCACTTTCGGCATCGCCAGATGAAATCAGCGCCGCCGTCAAAGCGATGTTTACCGATCCGAACCATTTGCGTGTCGAAGACCCCGGACAGGTCGAGGGCAATGTTGTCTTCGCGTATCTGGACGCGTTTGATGAAGACAAGATCGCTGTTGAAGGGCTGACGGCAAAGTACCAGCGAGGCGGGCTTGGCGACGGAGTGGTTAAAAAACGACTGGACGGCATACTGCAAGAGCTGCTTGCTCCTATTCGGACGCGAAGAGCGCAACTGTCGAAAGACCCCGCCTATGTCTTAGACGTAATTAGAAAAGGTACGGAGATTGCACGAGACCGAACAAACGCTACCAAACGCGAAGTTGTCGAACACCTTGGGTTGTTCAGGCTTTGACCTGTAAACTTTGGCGTCGGAGCTGCCGTTCGTACATCTTGCAGCATCGGTCAAACTGGGCTCACAGCGGTTGTTCGCTGTGGTTCGCGCCAGTGTGTGGAATGCGGGGCGGATTTGCCCTTGAATGTCTGCCCGCTGACCGGCCGTGGTTCGATCACAGCGACTGGTCATCAACGACCAACGAGGGTTGGAACGCTTCTTTCGACAGGAGCTTGAAACGCGCTTCGCACATTGAAGCCTCAAGCATCCGATCGCACCGAAATGTCCTTGGTTCGTCTGTCAGACGATCGATCGCAACGACGTACCAAATAGGATATTTCAACAACAGATACTGCGGCTCGATTTGCCGGTCGGAGATGGCACCGTCTTCTCGTTGATAACGAAGCTCTAATACCTTTTGATCGACAAAGGCCTGATGCACGGCTTGCACAACCCTTTTTGGTGGGGCCTTGGCGCCGGCCTGAACATAAGTCGATGCCGTGACACCTATCAAGATACGGGACTTGAGCCGGTTCACCTTATTGCGTTTCTCGGGCGAGAACGAAGCCACTAGCTGCCGTCTTACCGATGCGAGGTTCGCTAGCAACATCGGTGAGTTCATCTGCTCCGCAACTGCGATGCTGATAAGGAGATCGACCGCCTCGGCATATGTCAGGTTCATTCGACCAACGCCCCAGTTTCGGTCAAGGCGCACACCGCCTCCACGTCCGCGATCTGCG
>CAYZKE010000160.1:0-7246 GCA_964478505.1 uncultured Loktanella sp. | reverse complement strand
TATCAGCCATCCCCAAGGAACAGGACGAAACCGCATTTCTGGATGGCTATTCTCGACCGCGCTTTATCTGGACATTGCTTTTGCCTCAAATTGCACCTGGGATCGCAGTGACCGCCTTCTTCTGCTTCATGTTCTCTTGGGTAGAGGTTGTCTTTGCGCGGATCCTAACAACCACCAACGGCAAACCGATCAGCATGGCGATCAATGCCCTCTTTGGATTTCAAACAGACATCGGCTTGGTCATGGCAGTGACAGTTGCATCCATGATCCCCGGCGCCGTTCTGGTGTTTTCGATGCGCCATCATCTGTCGCGCGGTTTCAAAGTCGGGAAAGTGTAAGACCAAGCAGAGACGTCAAACCAACGGTATAACCGGCTCAAAAGGTTTTGATGTCACCACATCAGCAGCACGTCCAGACATACGTTAGAACCTGCTGTCAGCTTGCCCACAGACTAAACACCGCGCTCCGCCCCCGAGTGCTACGACCTTACAAAAAAGTAAGCTTCGCGCGATCTGAGCAAGAGATTGTTCGAGGACATTTGCGTGAGAATTGAGCGAACAAATTAATTCCAGCAGAATTTTGGGAGTACATTTCATGGCCATGCGAAAGTCGATTGCTTTGTATTTTGGGGCTGCCGGTCTTGCCGCTGCTGTTATCGGGGGGCTGGTGCTTTATTCCGGTGTCGTCAACATTGGTGCCCGCGCGCCGCACACCGCGCTGACCACAGCAGTTTTGCACACCGCCTTTGAACGCAGCGTGGCCAATCACGCCTCTCGCCTGACCGCCCCTGATGACTTGGACGCGCCGGGGCGCATTGCCCTTGGCGCACAGACCTACGATCAGGTTTGTGCAAACTGCCACGGCACACCCGGGATGGGTCAAAACCCCATCGCGCTCTCGATGCGCCCCAGCCCACAGTATCTGCCTGCTGTCATCGGGCAATTCACTGACCCCGAACTCGCATGGATCGTCGAGAACGGTGTGCGCTTCAGCGCGATGCCCGCATGGCCCGCTGAAGGGCGCACCGATGAGACATGGTCGATGGTGGCCTTCCTGCGTCAACTGCCTGATATGACCGCCGCCGCGTATCAGGATATGACGCAAACCAAGCTTGACGTGGCTGCAATGCCATTGGGCACGGATTTTGCGACGACCGACACCGATATGCCCCGCCGTTCCTCTCCTGCTGATCAATACGCGTGGCAGGTGCCCGCAGCAGGATTTGGCGGCATCAGTAATTCTGATATACCTGTCGCCCGCTGCGCCACATGCCACGGATCGGACGGGCGCGGCCTCGTTACGGGCGGCGAAGCCCCCAACCTGACCATCCAGAGCCCCGAATACCTGCACGCGAGCCTGCAAGCCTACGCCACAGGTCAGCGCCACAGCGGCTTTATGCAACCGCAGGCCGCGACCCTCACAGACGATCAAATGAGCGCGCTGGCCGATTACTTCACCCAAACGCCCCGCGCCTCTGGCGTGACCGGAGCGGCTTCGGATGAGCTGCTGGCGCAAGGACGTGATATCGCGCTGAACGGCATCCCCGAGCGGAACGTGCCCGCCTGTCTGAGCTGCCATGAACGGGGTGCGGACAACCCCGATAACGGGCTCTACTTCCCCACACTCTATGGTCAGTCCGAGACCTACCTGAAGCGTCAGCTTGCCGCCTTCGCCACAGGCAACCGCGGCGAAACCGGCATCTATAACCCCATGCATGCCGAAGCCCACGGCCTGACCCCGCAGGATATGGAAGCTGTTTCTGCCTATCTGGCCGCGCAAATCCCCACGACACAGGCCGCTATGCTGCCCGCTGCAATTGACGACACGGCACTGACCCAGACAAAGGCCCTCATCGCGGAAACTTGTGTCACCTGTCACGGTGCCAATCTGGCAGGCAACACCACTGGCAACGTCCCGAACCTGACGCTGCAGACGGCACCTTACCTCTATGAGACCCTGCACGCCTTTCGCGACAACGCACGCCACGCGGAACAAATGCTGCAAATGACACGGCGGCTGACAAATGAGGACATCACCAATCTGGCAAGCTATGTCGGGTCCTTGCAGCCGGTGGCCCAGCAACAAACGCTTGAAGCGGCGGCAGTAGCGCGGGGTGAGACGCTCGCAATGGCTGGCGATCCGGCACGTGATCTGCCCGCCTGCACCACGTGCCACGGGGCGAATACAGCAGAAAAACTACCGCTCTTTGCCCGGCTCAATGGGCAGTCGGCGGATTATCTGGAACGCCGCCTGCGCGATCTGAGCGAAGCAAATCTGCGCAAGGAGATGGGGCTCAACCCGATGCCAGCCATCGCGGTGAAACTGTCTGACGCAGAGAGAGCCGATCTTGCCGCCTACTTTGCATCGCTTCCGCCGCTGCCCAAGTAACACCGCCCAAAACCTGGCCTGATTGCCGTCCCCAATACCAAGTAAACGTCCGAACTTACAAAGATGTAAACTTCGGACAAATTCCAATCCTGTTGCGCCCTGCAATGTTGTTTTCAACACGGGAAAAGAAGTCGCTACACATCTGTAGCCACGACATCCCAAGGGAAACGAAAATGGCACCGACGACATCCAAATTCAGCCTTCCAACCCGGCTCTTTCACGCGGGCCTTGCCAGCGCCATCGTGCTGCAACTTGCCTCAAGCCAGTTGATGCAGGTGCCACGCGGGGATCGCGCCGCGAACTGGGCGTTTCAGGTCCACTCATATTCCGGAATGGCGGCGCTTGGCTTGGCCCTTCTGCTTTGGGCGGTCGTCATGACGCGGATCGGCGGGACAGATGCGGGCGCCTTGGTGCCATGGTTTTCGGCCACCCGCCGCGCGGCACTCTTTGCAGATATCAAGGCCCATTGGGCAGACCTGAAAAAGCGCCAACTGCCTGCTTACAATGAACAATCCCCCTTTGCCTCGGCCATCCATGGTCTTGGCCTGCTCTTGATGACGGCAATGGCCACAACCGGCACGATCTACTTCATCGCAGGCCAGATCGGTTTGGGCGACAACGCACTGCTGCATCTTCTGATGGACGCCCATGGCGCAGGCGGCAGTCTGGTATGGATTTACCTGATCGGACACGCCGGCCTCGCCACAATCCACCACTTCAAGAATGACATGAGCCTTCGTGAGATGTGGTCGATCCGCGCCAGCAAGTGACCGTAAAAATACAAACTGAATATACTGGAGATCAAAATGGTTGATGCAAACCTACACGAACGACTCGACGCCCTGGGTGAAAAGCTGAGTGCCGCACAGACACAGCTGAAGCAAAAAGCCGATTTATTTCATGACATTGAACATTTGACGGCCCGCCAGCTTCAGGAACGCCACGATCTTTTACAGGCCAAGATTGCCGAAAATATCGGCGACCTCGAAGCCCACGGGCACCATGTAAACAAACTTGAGCGGTCGGTCATCACATGGCTCGAACAGCTCAACGCCTGAGATGCGCAAAACGTCTAATGAATTACAGGAGTAAGAAAAATGGCTGAACTTATCGTTGTCGCATATGACACCCCCGCAGAGGCCGATGCCGCCCGCAAAGAGCTATTTGGCATGGCCAAGGAATATCTGGTCGAGGTCGCAGACGCCGTCATCGCAACCGCCGACGAAGATCGCAACATCAAGCTGGACCAGATGGTCAATATGTGGACCGTCGGGGCCACCGGCGGGGCCTTCTGGGGTTTGCTGGCCGGGCTGATCTTCTTCAACCCGCTGCTCGGCATGGCCGTGGGTGCTGGCGCCGGAGCACTCTCGGCAGGATTGTCTGACTACGGCATCAATGATGATTTCATGAAAGAGATCGCGGGCGCTCTGCAACCGGGCCAAGCCGCCTTGTTCATGATGATGCGCACCGAAGCCTCGGACCGCGTCATCGAGCGGCTTGGGACAAAGGGGGGACGTATTCTGCGCACCAACCTCGATACGGATGCCGAAAACCATCTGCGCAATCATTTTGACGCCAAGCGCGCTGAAATGACTTCAGAATCTGAAGCGGACTAAGGCATGTGCCGCGACGGCCAGCCGATTTAATTCCGTTTTGATCGGAAGATTTGAGAAATGAAGAATATTAAACTGATTGGTCTTGCCGTCGTTGCCCTTGCTGCGGGGATTGGGCTTTATGGCTGGTGGGAAAATGGCAAGATTTACCCCAGCACTGACGACGCTTATCTGCAAGCCAACCTGCTGACGATCACACCGCAGGTCGGGGGCCGCGTGACAGATGTTGCTGTCACCGAGAACAGTCATGTGGCCGAGGGTGACGTACTGTTCACCCTCGATCCTGCGTCCCTTCAAGCAGCGGTCGATATCGCACAGGCGCAATTTGATCTTGCGACGCAAAACGCGGGTGCAGCCGGATCAAACGTTGCGGCAGCACAGGCTCAAGTGGCGCAGGCCACTGCTGCCCTGAATGCGGCACAGACCGAATTCGACCGCACAGAGCGTCTCTTTAACCTTGGCGATGTGGCGCAAGCGGCCTTGGATCAAGCAACAACAGCGCGCGATCAAGCTGCGGCAGCAGTGACCGCAGCTAATGCGGCCCTCACTGCCGCACGCGATCAGCTGGGAGCAACAGGCGCGCAAAATGCAGGTGTGCGCGTTGCTTTGGGCCAGTTAACGCTGGCGCAACTGAACCTTGAGCACGCAAAGGTCACCGCCCCTGCATCGGGTTGGATTGCCAATATTTCCATGCGTCCCGGCCAGATCGTCGCGGCAGGCCAGCCCTTGTTCAGTTTGGTCGAGGATGGCGCCTGGTGGGTCGATGGCAATTTCAAAGAAACCAATATCCACCGGGTCCGCCCCGGCCAACCCGTCTCCATCAGCATCGATATGTATCCCGGCACGACGCTCACCGGCACGGTCGACAGCATCGGCGCAGGCTCTGGCGCTGTATTCTCGCTGCTTCCGGCAGAGAATGCGACAGGCAACTGGGTCAAGGTTACCCAACGCTTCCCGATCCGCATTGCGCTGCAATCCGTGCCGACTGATCCGGCCATGCAGCTGCGCGTCGGTGCCAGCGTCGTGGCGACGGTCGACACCTCTGGGCTGGCCGCACAGTAATGGCAAGCGTCGACACCAACCCCGTCGCGCAGGCGGTCCGCTGGCCGATCATTCTGGCGGTGGTGCTGACGGCGGTTCTCGAAGTGCTCGACAGCACGATCGTGAACGTGGCCCTGCCCCATATGAAAGCGACCTTCGGGATCACGAATGACCAAACGGTCTGGATCCTGACCAGCTATATCGTGGCCTCTGTCGTGGTGATGCCGCTCACCGGTCTTTTTGTAAAACGCTATGGGCGGCGTCGGCTGATCACGACCTCGATCTTGGGGTTCATGTCCTTCTCGGCGTTGTGTGGCCTGTCGCAAAGTGTCGAAATGATCGTGATGTGCCGCTTGGGTCAGGGCCTTTTCGGGGCGTTCCTGATCCCGTTGTCGCAATCCATTCTGTTCGACAGCTTTCCAAAGGAAAAACGCGGGCAAGCCATGGCGCTCTTCGGACTTGGCGTGGTGGTGGCCCCTGTCTTTGGGCCAACGCTTGGCGCGATCCTGACCGAGCATTTTTCATGGCGCGCAGTGTCCTACGTGAACCTGCCGATTGCAGGCTTTGCGCTGTTGATGATGACGGGCGAGTTGAAAAAAGACGATGTGCGCAAAGTCTCGGTGGACTGGATCGGGCTTGGGCTGATGGTGCTGATGATCGGGGCCTTGCAGCTGATGCTCGATCAGGGCGCGTCGAAAGACTGGTTCTCATCGCCGATGATTGTCATCGCCGCTTTCGCCTCTGTCACCGCAGGTCTGTTTTTCTTTCTGCGCGGCTGGGGCTTTGCGGACAACATCATCGACTTTGCGTTGTTAAAAGACCGCAGCTTTGCGGGCGCCCAATTTGCGATCATGGGGTTTGGTGTTGCCATGTTCGGCAGCATCGCAATCCTGCCGCTTTTCGTGCAAGGACTGCTGGGCTATCCGGTGATGGACGCAGGGTTTCTGTTCATGCCGCGCGGCCTTGCCGCTGGGTTTTCGATGGTGATCACAGGCTCTGTGCTGATGCGCTTTGTGGATCCGCGCCTGCTGTTGGCGACAGGATTGATCATGACAGGGTCCGGTAACATCATGCTGGGCAGTCTGAACCTGAACGCGGGTTTCTGGGATCTTGCGGTGCCCGGTATCGTGTCCGGGATCGGGATGGGGTTCTTCTTTGTGCCGATGTCCACGCTGGCGTTCCAGAACATCGGGCCTGACAAACAAGATGAGGCCTCGGGTATCTACGGCGTGACGCGCTCGCTAGGGTCTTCTATCGGGATCGCAATTGTCGGCTGGCAGGTGGCAAGCCGGATGCAGTTCCACTATGCCACGCTTGGCGCAGCGATGACCCCGTTTAACCCCAATGTGCAAAGTTTTCTCAACCCGCTGGGCCTTGATCCCAACTCGGTTGGCCTTTGAGGATGCGTTCTGGATGACAGGCTGGGCCGCGTTTTTGATGCTGCCTGTGGTGCTCATCCTGCAGCGTCCTAAAACGGGGGCCGCTGCACCGGTCGCAGCGCATTAAGACAAACGGCTTATGTTCTGGGAAACACCACCGTGACACGCAATCCTGGGGCGTTATCATCAAGCGCAATCGTCGCATCGTGGCGGTCAGCGATACTTTTGGCCAAGGCCATACCCAATCCGCTGCCTTCGGTTGTGCGTGCCGTATCGGCCCTGAAAAACGCGTCAAACACCTTACTGCGTGCCGCTTCAGGAATGCCCGGGCCATTGTCTGCCACCGTCAGCACCACTTGGCCCGCGCGGTTCTGCAAACCGACCGTGATAAAGGTACCAGCGGGACAATGGGTGATCGCATTCTGCAGCAGATTAACGACCAATTGTCCGATCATACCCTGATCGCCCCTGATCATCACAGGTGCATTTTCCGCAATCTCCTCCACCAGCGTTTGCCCACTCTCTTCGGCAACAACCTCATATGTTTCACACAGGTCTGCGACCAATGCGCCAAGATCGAAAGAGGCTGTGAGTTCAGTTCCATATGATGCGTCAATGCGGGCGATCCGCAGGATGGTTTCAAAGATAGCGGTCAGACCTGCCAGCTCCTCGCGTATCTCCTCGATGTAGGCCCGTGACCCATCCGTGAGCTGTTCGTCATCCAAAACCCGTTCCAGTCCCAGATAGGCGCGCGACAAAGGGCGTTTGAGATCATGCGCAATGGCGGCCGCGCTCATCTTGGTCGATTGGACGAGCTCTGACAGC
>CAYZKE010000159.1:1435-7293 GCA_964478505.1 uncultured Loktanella sp. | reverse complement strand
CCGGGCATGGCGCAGATCACCGTCGAGATCGAGCAAACCTACGGAGCCGACGAGATCCCACAGGTCTGGGATGAGATGCGTCGCCGCATCAGCGACGTGGCGGGGGACCTGCCTGTAGGGGCGCGTCCGCCGATCATCAATGACGATTTCGGTGACGTCTATGGCATGTTTTACGCGGTGACGACCGAAGGGCTTAGTCCGACGGAACAGCGGGATTTGGCAACCACGCTCCGGCTTGGGCTGGTGACAGTCGATGGCGTTGCCAAGGTCGAGGTTCAGGGCCTTACCGAGGAAGTTATCAACATATCAATTCCCTCGTCCCGCTTGACCGAGCTGGGTCTTCCCCCAACCCAGATCCTGGGCGTTCTTGCAGACGAAAATCAGGTCTTTTCGAACGGCGAAATAACCGAAGGCCCGGCGCGTATCGCGTTGTCGGTTCCGCCGGGTTATGTCAGTCCCGAAGGGATCGAAGAACTTCGACTTGGCGTTCCGGGAGAGGTCGGCCAGGTTGCGGTCTATGACATCGCCCGCGTGACCCGCGACAAGGCCGAACAGCCCAGCCAGATCATCCGGCAGAACGGTGCGGCGGCCTTTACGCTTGGTGTTTCAGCCTTGACGGACAGGAATGTTGTTGAGGTTGGCGCTGGCGTGTCCGAGCGGCTGGAGCGCCTAAAAGCCGACTTGCCGGATGGTGTTGAGGTCATCCCGATTTACGAACAGCACGTTGTCGTCGACGAAGCTGTATCAAGCTTTCTTGTAAGCCTGGGGCAATCTGTTGCCATCGTCGTTGCCGCCTTGATGCTGACCATGGGATGGCGTGCCGGGCTGGTAGTTGGCCTGACCCTTAGCCTGACCGTGTTCTCGACGCTGTTTTTCATGTCGATTTTCGGCATACAGATGGAACGGATCAGTCTTGGCGCCCTCATCATCGCCATGGGTATGCTTGTGGATAATGCCATCGTCATCACAGAAGGCATGGTGATCGGCATGGCACGCGGCAAGAGAGCGGAGGACGCAGCAGCGGAGACGGAAACCTCGACGTCCATTCCTTTGCTGGGCGCGACCGTGATCGGGATCATGGCGTTTTCCGGTATCGGCTTGTCGCCTGATGCAACGGGCGAATTCCTGTTCTCGCTTTTCGCGGTGATTGCAATCTCTTTGTTGATGAGTTGGGCGCTTGCCGTATCCGTGACACCGTATCTTGGCAAGCTATTGCTGCGCGCTCCGAAAGAGGTCTCGGATGATCCGTATAAAGGTTCATTCTATAGCGTGTACCGCGGCTTTCTATGGCTGGCCCTGCGGGCGCGCGTCATCGTCGTTCTGACGATTGTGGGCATTACGGTCATGTCTGTGATGGCCTTCGGTCAGGTGAAACAGGCATTTTTTCCGGCCTCGAACACGCCGATCTTTTATGTCGAAGTCCAGATGCCGCAGGGAACGGACATCAATGTCACCGATGGCCGGATGCAACGGCTGGAACAGATCGTGCTGTCCGAGGAGAGTGTGACCGATGTCACGACCCTTGTGGGGCGCGGCGCGAGCCGGTTCATGTTGACCTATAACCCCGAACAGGCAGATCCCAGCTATGGCCAGCTTATTGTGCGGGTTGACGATGCCGAGGCGATTCCAGCCATCGCAACGCGTCTGAACAGGGATTTGCCCGCTCAGTTTCCCCACGCCCTCATCCGTGTGGAAGAGCTTGTGTTTGGGCCGCCATCGGGTGCCGATGTAGCCGTTCGTTTCTCTGGCCCTGATCCCGTGATCCTGCGCCAGCTTGCGGCTGATGCGATCCGAACGCTGGAAGACGCAGGCACAATCAAGAATCCGCGCACCAATTGGCGTCAGCGCGAAATCCTTGTGGAGCCGATCATTGATGAATCGCGGATGCGGATCGCAGGCGCAACGCGCGGCGCCATCGCGGACACTGTGCGTTATGGGACGTCCGGCCTGCGCGTAGGTGAGTTGCGCGAGGATGACGAAGTGATCCCCATCCAGCTGCGATTGCCCGAAAACGAACGGAACGGTCTGGGCCGCCTATCTGATCTGTCCCTGTGGTCGGAGGGGGCAGGGGCTTATGTCCCGATGAGTAATATCGTTGAGCGGTTTGAGACACGTCTGGTGGAGGCTCTTATCCACCGACGCGACCGTGAGCGCACGATAACGGCTCTTGGGGGCGCACGCGGTGATCTGACAGCAGATGAAGCGTTCCGCAGTGTCCGTGCTGACATCGAAGCCATTCCGCTTCCCGAGGGCTACACGATGGAATGGGGCGGTGAGTTTGAAAGCGCGGGAGAAGCGCAGGCAAGTCTTGGCAAACAGCTTCCCCTCGGTTTTCTGGTCATGCTGACAATCTCGATCCTGATGTTCAACAAGGTCCGGCAGCCCCTGATCCTGTGGCTGGTTGTGCCGATGTCGGTGACAGGTATGGTTTTGGGTCTGTTGTTCACTGGTTTGCCCTTTACATTCACAGCGTTGCTTGGGTTCCTGTCGCTGTCGGGGATGTTGATGAAGAACGCGATTGTTCTGGTTGAAGAAATAGACCTTCAGCGCGCCGACGGTGTGGAAGGCTATAAGGCAATCGTCGATGGGTCGGTCAGTCGTCTACGCCCCGTTGTTCTTGCCGCCGGCACGACGATTTTCGGAATGATCCCGCTTCTACCCGATGCATTCTTTGCATCTATGGCTGTTACAATCATGGGCGGCCTTGCGTTCGCCTCGATCCTAACGCTGATCGCGGTGCCGGTGCTGTATGCGCTGTTTTTCCGGATCAAACCGCCGAAGAAAGACAGCGCTCCGTCAGGTGCTGCGGTGCCGGCCTGAGGTCAGGCCGGCGCACGCGCGTTCCTGCGCGTGACGTCAACCTGTCGCCAGGGCGGTGTGGGCCTGTTCCGCCGCCTCGAGCGCGCCTTCAAGAAAGCCGCCGAATGTCGGGGCCACTTCGGTGCCACCAAAGACGAGCGCATTGTCCCAAAGACCCGACAATGCGCGCGGCAGACCATAATCGGGATGGGCCAGAACGGGTCGCTGGTCAAGGTCGGTCGCTGTGAATGGGTCGGTGGCCCAGTCCTTGATGTAGAGACGCTTTGGGTTTTGTGCTGCGGGGCCAAAGAGCCGTACCAATTGCGCGCGCACCTGCGCGCGCAAGGCTTCGGTGTCGTGCCTCATGTCAGGTGGCACCCCGATAAAGCCGAAGATGGCATAGGGACCCCCTTCAAGCGGGCTGGCATCGTGACATTCAACCATCGGGCCAACCCTACTCATCGCATCGCCTGACAAGCCGCTTTCACGCCAAAAGGGGCGGTCATATACGGCAACGGCTTTGGCCTGTCCCGCCATCCACGTCGGTATGCGTTCCATCGCAGTCAAGGCGTCTGAGGGCAGCGCAGGTGCGTAGGAAAACTGCGCCGCTACGCGCGGGGGCAAGGCCAGAACGACCTTCTGCGCGGTTATCTTAACGCCAGAATCCGTCAGCGCGGTCACGCCATCGCTCGTTTTACACAGCGCCTTGATTGGTGTGGCGCAGATGCGTTGGTCTGAGGGAATTTCAAGCAGCAGCTTGTCGATCAAGGCCGCAAGACCGCCTTGCAAACGCCATGAGCCTTGCATGGACGCAAAGCCGTGCGCCCGTTGGACATGGCCACGTTCGTCTTCATACAAAAGTTCACCCTGACAAAACTGCTCAAACCGTGTGAGACCAAGGCGCGCGACCAGCGCCGCGATACGGGGTTGACCCGGCCAGAACCACGAGGGACCAAGATCAAAGGCGCCCGCTTCGCACTGCTCGCTCAGGATGCGTCCGCCCCAGCGTTCGCGCGCTTCCACAAGCAGAAAATCCCGCC
Source organism: uncultured Loktanella sp. (assembly GCA_964478505.1). Taxonomy (GTDB): domain Bacteria; phylum Pseudomonadota; class Alphaproteobacteria; order Rhodobacterales; family Rhodobacteraceae; genus Yoonia. The sequence continues at coordinate 3,454 of CAYZKE010000159.1, read as the reverse complement.
CCTCGGCAGACAGCCGGGACGCGAGCGCCAGACCCGAAAGCCCGCCGCCGATGATAAGAGTTTGGGTCTGCATTGTTCTACTTACTCTGCGGACTGCACGCGCGTGTCTGTCATCAAACTTGCGGTGCCTTCGCGTAGGGCAAATGCCCCGTTTTCATCCAGAGCTTTGCACCGTCGGCCCCTGCTGTGGCTGTCATAGCGGTGCCATCAGGCAGACGCAGCCAGGCGTTTTGTTTCAGGGCTTCTCCATTCACCATTGCGGTCCCACTGATGACCAGTATCTCGGTGCCGCCCGGTGCATCCGACGTCATGGTCGCGCTTGCCTCCAAATTGGAGAAGGTCACCGTCTCGCGCGTGTCACGGTGCAGGATCGCGGTTGCCACACCGTTTTCGGACGCGCCGAGCTCTGCGTGCATATCCTTGTGGAATTGCGTGCGGTCCTCCATATCGAACTGCCAGAGTTTGACAAAAATCGTGCAACCCGCCTCCGATCCCGGTGTATGGGAGGTGGTCGGGGGATTGCGCACGTAGGTGCCCGCGGGATAGTCGCCATGTTCGTCCTGAAAAACGCCGTCCAGAACGATGAATTCTTCGCCACCACTGTGTGTGTGTGCGCTGAAAAATGGCTGCCCGGCGCATAGCGCACAATTGTTGTGGCTCGCGCGACCTCGTTCCCGATCCGGTCGAGCATTCTTCTGTCCACACCCTTCATGGGGGAGGGCTGCCACTCAAGATTATCAATGTCGACAACGACCTTCTGAGAAAAATCTGCATTCAGTTCCATCTGTTTCACTCCTTTCACGCCTCTCAAGGGGGCGGCATAACGTTCAGGTTTTGTCTCTGGCAAGAACCGCTAATCGTCTGCGATCAAAAGGGAAAGCGTTGCGCCCATGCCGGCTACGGCGCTTTAGTCTGGCAGGCTGTCCTGCGTGTCGGGAGGCGCCTGGGGCAAATCAAGGCGAACCGGTTTTGCATTTTCCACCGCCGAGCGGAGGCGTGACATCAGGGCAATCGCTTGCATGGCATCATCATCCGAAATTCCCAGATCTGCAAAATTCTGGGCCACAACCTCATCGGCGGCTTTGACAACCTGACGGCCATACTCCGTGAGGCGCAAAACAATGCGGCGTTCGTCTTCGACGTCGCGCAACCGCTCAATCACGCCATAGGTCGCCATTTTCTTGGCAAGTGGCGAGACAGTGTTCGGCTCAACACCCACACGCTGCGAGAGCTCAGAAAGGGACATTTGCGGCTGCGCGGCGAGAGCTTTCAAAATAATGTACTTCGCATAGGTCAGGCCGCTTTCTGCAAACGCTGCCTGATAATAGCGGCCAAACGCATGGTGCAGCGTGTACACTTGAAAGCAGGCCAGATCATTGAGGTTGGATTTCTTTTCCATGCACGCTAGGTAGCCTTGCTAGTCACAATTGCAAAGCGGCACCGCGACATTTGCGACCATAAACTTCGGATACGAATTATTCCAGCACGAAAGGACTGACTATGACCCAGATCAATCGACGCAACCTGCTTAAAGGTGCTGCCGCATTGCCTGCAACCGCCGCTCTCGCAGGGGCAGCAAGCCCGGCGTTGGCCGCAGGGCATAGCGCGACAGAAGGGGCGGCGCTTTATTCTGCTCCGCTCGGGCAATACCGCATCACCGCTCTGCTTGACGGGATCGCACCTTTGGGGCGCGGTTTCTTCTTCGGGAGCGAAGAAATTGACCCTGTCATGGAGCAGGTTGGCATCGGACCAGACGCCTTGCCCGCGCCCGTTTCCGCTTTCCTTCTGCAGTCAGACGACCGCACGATCCTGATTGATGCGGGTATGGGCGAGCAAGAATTGCTCGGGCCCGGTTTTGGCGGGGTGACCCCTGGCCTTGCCGCAGCTGGCGTCGCGCCCGAAGACATTGATCTCGTTATCCTGACGCACGCGCATCCCGACCACCTTGGCGGTTTGATCCGTGGAGGTGAAGCTGTGTTCAAGAACGCTGAACTGGCGGTTGGCGAAGTCGAGGCCGGT
>CAYZKE010000159.1:0-1425 GCA_964478505.1 uncultured Loktanella sp. | reverse complement strand
ATTTGATCTGCTCCTGCAATGTCAGGTAATCCCCCGATGGCCTGATGCGGCCGGTGAAGGGCGCCCGAACCGTGCACCGGTCGAGGTTGGCCCGGGCAATATCCAGGCGCGCTTTACCCGCGGCCAGGCCGCTTTCAGCCTCCTGGATCTGGATCGGATAAAGGGCGATGGCCTGGTTCATCGCGTTGATCCAGCCCACCGGCGTCGCCTGCCCGTCGATCACGGTCGTCGCGGCACCCGAGACAGACCGCAGGACGATCTGCTTGCCGGCGAAGTCGAGGCCGGTTTCTGGACCGACGAGGCGATGATGGCGCAAGCCCCCGCAGAGGCGAAGGGCCTTTTCCAACTGGCACAGACTGTGTTGAATGCCTATGGCACAAACGTGACCCGCATTGCTGACGGTAATGAAGCGGCTCCAGGTTTGTCGATGATACTGTCTCCGGGCCATACGCCCGGTCATTCCATTGTGCGGATTGACGGTGGCGATCGCCAGTTGCTGATGATTGCCGATTCGCTGCACTCGGCAGACGTGCATACAGCGCTGCCAGATATCGGGTTTGGTTTCGACTCTGATCCCGCGCAAGCAGCGGTCTCGCGCCGCCGTATCTTTGACATGGTGTCGGCCGACAAGATGCTCGTCGCAGGGAGTCACATCCACTTCCCCGGTTTTGGCCGTATTCTGCGGGACGGCGACGCGTATCGCTATGTCCCAGCGACCTGGATGTAACAGTGCACAATTCAAGAGAGCGTCGAAAGGCGCTCTCTTATCTGGGTCTGGGGCTAAGTGATATGATTTGCAAAGCACAGACTATTTAGGTTATTTACTTCGTGCACGAATTATTAGGTTGCCAGATAAAGTTAGCAGTCTATCTTGCAGTTCAAGGAAGCGATGATCAATTTTCAGGGGATACATGGGCACGATTTTTGTACGCGTTCGACAAATTCCGAACGATGACTTGTGGTGCGAATGGTTGTTTTCGCTCGGGTTGGAGAGTGTCACCGGCACGCGTGCAACCCAGCACCGGGTACCGTGATGAAGAAAGCCCAAAGCCATGACCCGTACGGCATGCTCGGCTTGGACAGACAGTTGTGCTTTCCCCTTTACGCCGCATCAAACCTTTTGGGGCGTGTGTACCGACCGCTTCTTGAGCCTTTGGGCCTGACCTATTCGCAGTATTTGGTCATGTTGATCCTGTGGGAGGAGGGGCCCATTCATGTAGGAGCCCTTGCTCAACGCCTGCATATTGATAGCGCTACGATGACGCCGATCGTGAAGCGCATGCAAGATCAAGGATTGCTGACGCGAAACCGCGACCGTTCCGACCAACGCCACGTCATCGTGCGGCTGACATCTCGGGGCCAGTCTCTGAAAGACCAAGCGAAAGAAATTCCACAAGCCTTGTCAGACCAGATTGGCGACCGTCT
>CAYZKE010000158.1:983-7293 GCA_964478505.1 uncultured Loktanella sp. | reverse complement strand
GTGGGCCTTGTGCATCCGCCGCACTTTCCTGAGCCGGAATGTGGCTGGTTCGTGTTTGACGGATTTACAGGACAAGGGTTAGCCGAAGAAGCAGGCCGTGCCATGCTCGACTATACCTTTGCCACGACCGATCTGGAAACGATCGTCAGCTATATCGGCGAACACAATGCAGCCTCGATCCGCGTGGCAGAGAAACTGGGCGCCAAGCCGGACCCAGAGGCTGCGGCACCCGAGGACGAAGGCACCCTCGTCTACCGCCACTTTCCGCAGTCCCCCCAAGGAGGCTCCAATGACTGACACCGCAACCCGTGCTGCCGAGATCCTCAAGGGGCATCGCGAAAGCATCGACCGGCTTGACGCCATCCTCGTCTATACGCTGGGCGAGCGGTTCAAGCACACGCAGGCTGTTGGCAAGCTGAAGGCCGAACACGACCTGCCCCCATCCGACCCCGCGCGTGAAGAGCAACAGATCGCGCGGCTCACCGAGCTTGCAAACCAGGCTGATCTTGATCCTGAGTTTGCCAAGAAATTCCTGAATTTCATTATTCAGGAAGTCATCCAACACCACAAACAACACCAATCGTAGGGTGGATCTTGATCCACCTTACAAGCATCATCTTTAAGGAGACTATCTGATGGCTATGAAAATCCGTTTGGCCCGTGGCGGCTCAAAGAAACGTCCATTCTACGCAATTGTTGCTGCTGACAGCCGCATGCCGCGCGATGGCCGTTTCATCGAAAAGCTGGGCACATATAACCCCATGCTGCCCAAAGACAGCGAAGAACGCGTGAAAATGAACGTTGTGCGCATCAAGTACTGGTTGGGCGAAGGCGCACAGCCGACCGACCGCGTATCACGCATGCTGGAAGCCGCAGGCGAGCTGCCCAAGAAAGACCGCAGCAACCCCAAGAAGGGCACACCCGGCAAAGCCGCTCAGGCACGCGCTGAAGAGAAAGCGGCCAAGGCCGCCGCTGCGGAAGAAGCAGCAAACGCACCAGCCGAGGAAGCACCTGCAGAAGTGGCAGAAGAAGCCGCAGCAGAAGAGTAAACCTCACATCGTTGCCTCGGTACCTGCCGGGGCAACACCCCTTCCCCTTTGGGACGACATCCATGTTCCGCTTGTTGCGCACGATCATCTTGGTGATGTTTGCTTTTGTGGCTGGCATGCTGTTTGAACGTGAAGGACGCAGGGAAACCTGCGAAGGTGGCGGCGGGCTATGGATCGAAAATATCTGCGTTGGACCGGAGTTTAACTGATGAGCGATCGTGTGATTGTGGGTTCTATTGGCGGCGCATTTGGCGTTCACGGCGAAGTGCGCCTGAAGTCCTATTGTGCCGATCCGCAAGCGATTGCCGACTACACCCCGCTTTATACCGAAGACGGCCGCAGTTTTGCGCAGGTTGTCCTGACTGGGCAGCTCAAAAACGGATTTACGGCCCGCATTGATGGCGTTGTCACGAAAGAAGATGCCGACGCCCTGCGCAATGTAGACCTTTACGCTCCGCGCGATGTGATGCCCTCATTGCCAGATGACGAGTATTACTACGCCGATCTGATGGGACTGACTGTCGTTGATACAGGCGGCGTCACCTTAGGCACTGTCAAAAATGTGATGGACCATGGCGCGGGCGATCTGCTTGAGATCATTGTACCAGGCCAGTCAGAAACCGTGCTTTTGCCCTTTACCCAAGCTGCTGTGCCAACTGTTGACCTTAGCGCGCGGCGGATCGTGGCAGACCCTCCGGACGGGCTGTTTCCCGATGCAGCCACATAGCCCGCGCCGCGATGCGGCCCAAAAGCAATTCATCGCTGATCATGACAGGGGGTGGCAATGACCAAAGCCCCCCGCTCTGCCGGACGCATCGCTGTGCGGCCAACCTTGCAACCCCGTGAATTGATGACAGACACACCTGATATTGCGGGGTCATGGACTGCGCAAATTATCACATTGTTTCCGCAAGCCTTTCCCGGCGTATTGGGCGAGAGCCTGACCGGCAAGGCCTTGCAGGACGGGCTGTGGCAATTGCAGACCTTTGATCTGCGCACCTATGGCATTGGCAAACATCGCAATGTCGATGATACGCCCGCAGGGGGCGGTGCAGGCATGGTGCTGCGCGCCGATGTGCTGGAAAAGGCAATCAAGGATGCGCGCGCGGGTACCAAAGGTGTCGCGCCGCTGATCTATCTCTCGCCGCGCGGCCGGCGGTTTGATCAAGCCATGGCGCGCGACTGGGCGCGGATGGACGGGGTGACGATGCTTTGCGGGCGCTTTGAAGGCGTCGACGAGCGCGTCTTGCAGCATTTTGGCATTCAGGAAGTCAGCCTGGGTGATTTTGTCATGACCGGCGGTGAGATTGCCGCACAGGCGATGATTGATGCGACTGTGCGGCTCTTGCCGGGTGTGCTGGGCAATGCAGACAGTGCTGTCGAGGAAAGCTTTTCATCAGGTCTGCTGGAACATCCGCAGTTCACCAAGCCGGCCGAGTGGCAGGGTCATGCGATCCCAGATGTACTGCTGTCTGGTAACCACGCCAAAATCGCGGAATGGCGGCGCGCGATGGCCGAGAAAATCACCCGCGAACGGCGGCCTGATCTCTGGGCGGCATACCAAAAGAAATAGGCGCGCTGCCCCTCGGCTCCGCCTCACCCCGAAGTTTGAGTGGACATGGAAAATCAAAAAGGTGTTTGGCGTCGCCAATGCGCCAAAACCACTTGATCCATCAGCCCCCCCCGCTTATACGGCAGCATTCCCGGTCAGCGCGCTGATTCCGGGCGTTGGTTTATGGAACCATCTGGAGCATGAGAGCATCTTCGTTGGTGCAGCCCTCACCAGACAGGCCGGACAGCCACAACAAAAGAAAAGATGACGTATCTCTGGCGGGCAGGCAACTGGACCCGATAACGACACAGAGCTCTGGGCCACAAAGAAACATTGCGGAGTACCGCAAGCATTTTAAAGGAGCGTTTCAGATGGACCTGATCGCACAACTCGAAGCGGAACAAGTCGCCGCACTTGGGAAAGACATCCCGGACTTCAAAGCAGGTGACACCATCCGCGTTGGTTACAAAGTGACCGAAGGCACACGTAGCCGTGTGCAGAACTACGAAGGCGTGTGCATCGCCCGCAAGAACGGCAAAGGCATTGCCGGTTCTTTCACAGTGCGCAAGATTTCCTTTGGCGAAGGTGTGGAGCGTGTTTTCCCGCTGCATTCCACCAACATCGACAGCATCACCGTGGTTCGCCGTGGTCGCGTGCGTCGCGCCAAGCTGTACTATCTGCGTTCGCGTCGCGGTAAATCCGCACGTATTGCAGAAGTCACAAACTACAAGGCGCCCAAGGGCGCTGAAGCGTAAGGATCACGACCATGAAAAAAGATACGCATCCCGACTACCACATCATCGACGTCAAAATGACCGATGGCACAGTGGTGCAGATGAAATCCACATGGGGCAAGGAAGGCGACACAATGTCACTGGATATCGACCCGTCCGTGCACCCTGCATGGAACGGTGGTTCCACACGCTTGATGGACGCCGGTGGCCGTGTGTCCAAGTTCAAGAACAAATACGCCGGTCTTGGTTTCTAAGACCGCAGGTGGATCAATATCCACCTTGCGAATTGCAAACGCCGCTCTGTTTCAGGGCGGCGTTTTGCTTTTTGATCAGACGATGTAAGGTAGATCGCGATCCACCTTGGAAGTTGGAATACGATGCACCATCCCCTTAGCGGTCTCATTGATCAGATTGTCCAGAATGCCGAAAAACGCGGGGACTTTGACAACCTGCCCGGCGCAGGCAAGCCTCTGCCGCACCTCGACGATCCGCAAAATGCGGTCCTCAATCGGATGATGCAGGAAGCAGATGCAAAATCACCGGTTTTCATCTTGCGCCGCCAGATACTGGAAGCGCAAGACCGCCTCAAATCGCTGGCCGATGAGACCTTGCGCAAGAACGAAATGCTGCGACTATCAGAACTTCACACCAAGCTTGCCATCGAGATGGAAGCCTTCCGCAAATACGGATGAAATGGAGGTCCCGGGGCATGCCCGGGACACTGCCGTTCTAAGCCGCTGATTGGCTGCGTGCCCGACCACCGCCGCCGCCATTGCGACGCCGACCGGCAGGTTTGCCTTGGCCACCTGCGGGCTTGCCTGCGGCACGTGGTGCGCCTGATCGCTGCCCACCACCGGCACCGCGGCGACCACCGCCGCCGCCACCACCGTTGGGCCGCTTTTTCTGGCCTGGCTGAATTTCCCAAGGACGCCCCGAAGCGACAGGAATCGTGTCCTTCATCGCTTTTTCGATGTCCTGCAATTCGATCATCTCGTCCGGTGCGACCAGTGCGACCGCGCTCCCGTCTGCCCCGGCACGGGCTGTCCGCCCGATCCGGTGGACATAATTTTCGGCCACATTTGGCAAGTCATAGTTATAGACAAACCGCACGTCGGGAATATCCAGACCGCGCGCTGCAACATCCGTCGCAACCAAGACACGGGTCTTGCCCGCCTTGAATGCATCAAGTGCGCGTTGACGTTGGCCCTGGGATTTGTTGCCGTGGATAGATGCCGCCGCAAAGCCCTTATTCTCAAGGACTTTATAGAGCTTCTCACAACCATGTTTGGTCCGGCCAAAGACAATCGCCAATTCATCGCGGTGCTTGTCTAGCAATTCAATAAGCATATCCGTCTTGGCGGCCTGCGCCACGAAGTGCACAGACTGGTTGATCTTCTTCACAGCCTGCCCCGGAGGGTTCACCTGCACGCGCACCGCATCTGTCAGGTAAGTGCCTGCCAATTCGCCCATCAGTTTCGGCATCGTGGCCGAGAACATCATGGTCTGACGATCTTTGGCCAGAAGTGGCGCAATCCGGCGCAGCGCATGGATAAAGCCCATGTCGAGCATCTGGTCTGCCTCATCCAGCACCAGATAGATGGTTTCATCAAGACGCACGGCACGGCGGTCCAACAGGTCGATCAAACGGCCAGGAGTCGCGACGAGCAGGTCAACACCGCCAGCCAGACGCTTGGTCTGGGCAACGATACCAGCACCACCGACCACAAGCGCCACCTTCAGGTGGCTGCCTTTGGTATAGGCGGTCAGGTTATCGGAAATCTGTTTGGCCAGTTCCCGCGTCGGCGCAAGGATCAGACCACGGGTCGTTTTCGGGTTGGGCTTTACGCCGGCCTTCAAAAGTGCGTGGATCATCGGCAGACCAAAGGCTGCGGTCTTACCGCTGCCGGTCTGTGCCAAACCCATCACATCGCGGCCATTCATGGCGTGCGGGATTGCTTGGGTTTGAATGGGAGTGGGATCGGTGATCCCTTGTTCTTTGAGAACGTTTACAAGACGGGGCGCGAGGCCCAGCATATCAAAATCCATAAGTGGATATCCTAACTTCTAGCGAACCAACGGTCCGCGCATATCATTTGGACCACGGCAGAATGCCATGACCCTGTGCAAGGTTGCGCCAATATGCTGACAGCCAAGACCGCATTGTCCGGGCGCCGATGTGGCGCGGGACCCCTGCGTGATGTGGGAACCTGAGATTAACGGACGCCTTGCGGATAGACTTATCGTCTCGCTCTGCTCACGCGGCAGCTTGCGTCGGTTGAGTGTCACATGAGGCTTTGCGCGACATCTGTCAAGGGGACGGGAAAATACCGGCCATGTGTTGCATATGCTTTCCCTTGCACCACCCACATCATATAGTGGTCCGAGGCAAGAAACGACGGGGAATCGATCAGTGGCGCATATTATCGTGGTCGGCAACGAAAAGGGCGGCGCGGGCAAATCGACTGTCTCGATGCATGTGGCAACAGCACTTGCACGCATGGGGCATAAGGTTGGGACCCTTGATCTGGACCTGCGCCAGAAAACGCTTGGGCGTTATGTCTTGAATCGCGAAACCTATCTGACAAAACAGGGCTTGGACCTTCCCTCGCCCACGTATCACGACCTGCCGGATATTGACCAAAACATCCTGAAACCCGGCGAGAATGCTTTCGATCACAGGCTCTCAATGGCCGTGGCCAAGATGGAGGCCAACGCCGATTTCATCCTGATTGACTGCCCTGGCTCGCACACCCGCCTGAGCCAAGTGGCGCACTCATTGGCCGATACGCTGATCACGCCGCTGAATGACAGTTTTGTCGACTTTGATCTTCTGGCGCATGTCGATAGCGACGGCGAAGAGATTACGGCTCCTTCCGTGTATTCCGAAATGGTCTGGAACGCGCGCCAGTTGCGCAGCCAAGCGGGATTAAAGCCGATTGACTGGGTTGTTGTGCGCAACCGGATGGGCGCGCAGG
>CAYZKE010000158.1:0-963 GCA_964478505.1 uncultured Loktanella sp. | reverse complement strand
CGTGTCATCTTCCGCGAGCTGTTTCCGCGCGGCTTGACACTGCTTGATCTGCGCGATCTTGGCGTGAAGGGGATGAATATTTCCAACGTCGCCGCACGTCAGGAGCTGCGTGACCTGATCAAAGCACTTGATCTGCCGGGCGTGACCCCGAATTTCTAGGCCGTATACAAGAAAGTGAGCGATCACATTTCAAGACTGCCCTTTTATTAAGCAAATCAGCGGCCTACTGTATCTCTCATATAAGGAGGGTTTGCCTTGCAAAAACTGATTTCGCTGCAGCGCTATAGCACATTTGTCGTTGCCGCCGGTCTTGCGCTGATCTGTTTCATCGTTGGGTTTTGGGCGCCATGGGTTTTCGTTCTGGCCGCGATCTTTGGCGCTTTCACCCTTTTGGGTGTGTATGATGTCCGCCAAGACCGCCACGCCATTTTGCGCAATTATCCGATCCTTGGTCACCTCCGCTTTGTTTTTGAAAAGATCCGTCCCGAAATTCGCCAGTATCTGATTGAAAGCGATCAGGATGAGCAACCCTTTAGCCGCGAACAGCGCTCGCTGGTCTATCAGCGATCGAAAGGCGCCGAGGATAAACGTCCCTTTGGCACGCAGGAAAAGGTCTATGAGGCTGGATATTCATGGCTCACCCACTCGGTCGAGCCGACCCACTTTGAAAGCACTGATTTCCGCGTCATGATCGGCGGCCCGGAGTGCAAGCAACCTTACAATGCCTCGCTTTATAATATCTCCGCCATGAGTTTTGGGGCCCTTTCCGCAAACGCAATTGCGGCCCTGAACAAAGGGGCCAAGATCGGCGGCTTTGCCCATGACACCGGCGAAGGCGGCATCAGCCGGTATCACCGCGAAGGTGGTGATCTTATCTTTGAAGTGGGCTCGGGCTATTTCGGGTGCCGTAACGATGACGGCACGTTCAACCCTGAAAAATTCGCGAAAGTCGCTGCTGATGAT
>CAYZKE010000157.1:0-7302 GCA_964478505.1 uncultured Loktanella sp. | reverse complement strand
TGCGCCTTGAGCGCACAGCTGTCGGCGACCGCTATGTGGTTGAGGCGATGCGCGCGCATGGCTGGAACCTTGGCGGCGAACAATCCGGCCATATTGTGATGACCGATTACGCGACGACCGGTGATGGTCTTCTGGCGGGCCTGCAATTTCTGGCCGCAATGATCGAAACTGGACGGCCTGCCAGCGCGCTGACCAAAAGCTTTGAAACTGTGCCCCAGATGCTCAAGAACGTGCGCTTTGCGGCAGGGCAGGACCCGCTGGGCGCAGAGCTTGTCCAGAAGTCCATAGCGGATGCGGAGGCCAAGCTGCAGGGCAAGGGTCGTCTCTTAATCCGTAAGTCGGGCACAGAGCCGCTCATCCGTGTGATGGCGGAATGCGAAGATGATACGCTTCTGGCGCAGGTCGTGGACGACATCGTGGCCGAGGTGGAAGCTGCGGTCTAGCGCAGCAGCAGCTTGCGCAGATTGCTCCACTGGCTGATGGCAAGGCCAACGAGGATCAGCCCCAGTGCCACGAAGAACCGCAGCGGCAGCACCTCGCTGAGCACGATTGCGCCAAAGAACATCGACCAGAGCGGCACCTGATAATTCACCAGTGTCATGAAAATGGCGCCCGCTGACCGGATCGTTGCCACGCGGATCAGGGCTGCCAGTGCGGTTGGGATGAAGCCAAGGAAAATGATTGCGATGGTCGGACGCATGTCCCCGATGGTGGGGATGCCTTCGATGAGCAACATCGCTGGAATCAGGGCTACGGAACCAACGGTCAGCAACAGCGCCGCCAGTGTGAGTGGATCAATGGGCGGGCAGCGGCGGGTCATGATACTGGAGACAGCGTAGGAGAATGATGCGGCAACGCAGGCGATCTGGCCCAGCGGTTCCCACCCCGTGCCGATGCGCAGAACGCCAGGGCCAATCAGGACGATCGCCCCAATAAATCCCATGATCACACCAAGCGTATTGCGTAGGCTCATCTTTTCATCGGTGAACAGATGCGCGAGTGGCAGCGCAAAAAGCGGTAAGGCGGCCATTGAGATCCCCGCAAAGGCAGAAGGGACATACTGCTGCCCCCAACTGAGCAAGGCAAAAGGCACGGCGGTATTCATCAGACCAATGGCAAGCACATAGCGGGTCATCACGGGCGTGAACTGGGGCAAGGGACGGTTCAGAATACGCATGAGCAAGAGCAGCGTCATTGCCCCCAGCGTCGTGCGTGCGCAGGCCACGGTCAGCGGCCCATACCCTTCCAACGCGATGGCGACCACCATAAATGTCGCGCCCCAGATCAATCCGAGAACGGCGATGGAAAGCCAGTTTGCCGGTGTGGGTTGCGCGGTCATCTTGGGGTCCTTTGCAATGCAAAAGGCCCGGACGGTGCCCGGGCCTTTCGGTATGTAAGGTGGATCATGATCCACCTTACATGTCGATCAGTTTTTCGCTTTGTCGACCATTTTGCCTGCGGAAATCCAAGGCATCATCGCGCGCAGTTTCTCACCGACTTGCTCGATCTGGTGTTCGTCGTTGATGCGGCGTGTCGCCTTGAAGTACGGCTGGCCAACGGCGTTTTCCTGCATGAAATCACGCACGAATTTGCCGGTCTGGATGTCGGACAAGACGTCTTTCATGCGTTTTTTGGTTTCTTCGTAAGGCAGGATGCGCGGACCGGAGACATATTCCCCATACTCGGCTGTGTTCGAGATGGAGTAGTTCATGTTCGCGATACCGCCTTCGTAGATCAGGTCCACGATCAGCTTCACTTCGTGCAGACACTCGAAATAGGCCATCTCGGGCTCGTACCCGGCCTCGACCAGTGTTTCAAAGCCCATGCGGATCAATTCGACCAGACCACCGCAGAGAACAGCCTGTTCGCCAAAGAGGTCGGTTTCACATTCCTGACGGAAGTTCGTTTCGATGATGCCGGAGCGTCCGCCACCGATGGCAGAGCAGTAAGAGAGGCCGATTTCCATCGCCTTGCCGGATGCGTCGTTGTGGACCGCCACAAGACAAGGCACGCCGCCGCCCTTGGTGTATTCGCCGCGCACGGTGTGACCTGGGCCTTTGGGTGCCATCATGATGACATCGACACCCGGCTTGGGCTCGATCAGGCCGAAGTGCACATTCAGGCCATGGGCAAATGCGATTGCCGAACCCTCTTTGAGGTTGTCATGGACGTACTTTTTGTAGGTCTCGGCCTGCAATTCGTCGGGCATTGTGAACATGATCACATCGCACCATGCCGCGGCTTCCGCGATGCCCATAACCGTCAGGCCTTCGCCTGTCGCTTTGGCGGCAGAAGGCGAGCCTTCGCGCAGTGCCACAACAAGGTTCTTTGCACCGCTGTCACGCAGGTTCAGCGCGTGGGCGTGCCCTTGTGAGCCATAGCCCAGAATGGCAACTTTTTTGTCTTTGATCAGGTTCACATCGCAATCGCGATCGTAATAAACGCGCATAATCGTCGTCCTTTATGTGGTTTCTGGGGTGGGTATAACGTATCTCCCGCCTGAAAATAGTGTTGTTCCTTGAGTATTTTTGGCAAGATGATGATTGTTATGCGTGTTCTATTCAAATAGCATGATTTTTATGCTTGATGATACTGATCGCCGCATTTTGCGCCTTTTGCAGGCGGACCCCGCGACCGCGATGCCGGAACTGGCCGAGGCAACGGGGCTGACACCCGCACGCGCGATGCGACGCGTGGACCGTTTGCGTGAAGACCGGATCATTCGGGGCAGCCATGCCATCATTCATTGGCCCGCATTAGGTTATGCTGTCTCGGTCAGTTTGCGTATTACGCTGGACAAGACGGTAGCGCGCGCCTTTGACGAGTTCATTTCGGCCGCACGGGCAGTGCCGGAAGTGATCGAAATCCAGACCTTTCTGGGGCGTGTTGATGTACGCCTTTCGTTGATAGCAAAGGATCTGTCTGATTATCAGCGTATTTACCGCGAAGAAGTCCTGACCTTGCCGCATATCGCGGACATCGAGGCGCTGATGACCGTCGCATCGGTGAAGTCTGACGAAAGCCTGCCGTTATGACGCCGGATGATCTCGACTTCGCGATCCTGCGCGCGCTTTCGGCAAATGCGGATCAATCGACAACACAGTTGGGACAGAAGCTCGGGCTCAGCCAGCCTGCGACGTGGCGGCGGATCCGTCGCCTGCAGGAAGCGGGGGTGATCGCGGGGCGCAGGCTTGTGCTGGATGCCGAAAAACTGGGGTTCGGCGTGACGGTATTTCTGGGCGTCAAACTGGCCACCAAGGGGCGTGTGAGCCTTGAGGATTTTGAGCGCGCGGTGGGGGCCATTCCCGAAGTGCAGACAGTCGATCACGTGCTGGGTCTCTATGATTACCGTCTGCGCGTCGTGGCCCGCGATCTGGCTGATTTCGAACGTGTCTTGCGGCGCCGCATCATGACGATGCCGGGTGTCGGTAACGTTGAAGCAAATGTGCTTTTGTCAGAAGAACGCAGGCCGGGGCCAATTTAGGCAGGCGCTGCTTGCTTTGTGCCGTTTCTGCACATAGCCATACGGATAAGCAGCAAGGAGATGGCAATGGACAACGCAATTTCAGGGGTCGACCCGGACGGTTTGATGGAGTTCTCGGTGGTTTTTACCGACCGGTCACTCAACCACATGTCGAAGGTCTTTCAAGGCGTGATGACCGATATCTCGGACATGCTCTGCGAGGTCTACAATGCCGATAGCGTGGCCATCGTGCCGGGCGGTGGCACCTACGCAATGGAGGCCGTTGCGCGCCAGTTCGGTGCCGATGCCCATGCCTTTGTTGTCCGCAATGGCTGGTTTTCATACCGCTGGAGCCAGATCTTTGAAGCAGGCAAGTTTACGGCCAAGACAACAGTGATGAAGGCGCGTCAGGCGGGCAATGATACGCGCGCGCCATTTGCACCGGCACCGATTGAAGATGTCACCGCTGCGATCAGGGATGCGCGCCCTGATGTTGTGTTCGCCCCCCATGTGGAAACCTCTGCCGGGATCATCCTGCCGGACGGCGATATCAAGGCGCTTGCCGATGCGGCTCATGACGTGGGTGCGCTGATGGTGCTCGATTGTATCGCCTCGGGCTGTGCGTGGGTAGATATGAAAGCAACCGGCGTTGATGTGCTGATCTCGGCACCACAAAAGGGCTGGTCGTCCACGCCTTCTGCGGGACTTGTGATGTTGTCGGCACGTGCCGAGGCACGGATGGCGGAAACCACTTCCAATTCATTCACCGTCGACCTGAAGAAATGGCACAGCATCATGCAGGCCTACCTGAATGGCGGTCACGCCTATCACGCAACAATGCCGACCGATGGCTTGCGGGCTTTCCGTGATACCATGCTCGAAACCCGTGAATTCGGTTTTGATAAACTGAAAGAGGCGCAATGGGCCTTGGGCGATGCTGTGCGCAAGGTGCTGGCCGATAAGGGGATCAGATCGGTCGCCGCCGAAGGGTTCGGTGCGCCGGGTGTCGTGGTCAGCTATACCGATGATCCGGCCATTCAGAATGGGTCGAAATTTGCCGCCGAAGGCATGCAAATTGCCGCTGGTGTCCCGCTGCAATGTGATGAGCCGGACGATTTCCGCACATTCCGCCTCGGCCTTTTCGGGCTGGACAAGCTCTATGATGTGGACGCCACGCTGGCGCGTCTGGTGCCTGTGCTTGACAAGGTGCTTTAGCGCGCACCGAGGCCCATCTGCATCAGAGTCTGCCGGAGGGGCGTAACACCATAAAGTGCCTCGATCCCTTTGGCGCGAAGCGACTGCATCATTGGGCTTCCGGCAATTGACGCGCGATTGAGCGCGTCAATCCCTGTCACCCGCAATTTGATGTCGGGATGGCGTTTGCGGGCATAGGTATCAAGCATCGCAGGTGCGCCCAGTTGGTCGGGCGCCGCTGCCGCGAGATCAAGCAGACAGGACAGGTCACGCAAAGACATATTGAGGCCCTGCGCGCCGATGGGTGGCATGACGTGTGCTGCTTCGGCGACCAAAGCGGTGCACGGCGCTGTCAGGTGATCCGCGATCTGGCTTATGATGGGCCAGAGGGTCCGCTTGCTGGCGAGTTTCAGGGGCCCGTAAAGATAAGCGGAGCGGTCGTTCGCGGCAGCCTCGAACGCCGTTTCCGGCAGGGCATGCAAACGGTTGGCCTCGGCGCCGCCTTCGGAACGCTGCTCGGCTTCGCCTCCGTGCGCTTTCGTGCCGAGGGCAACCCCATCGCCGACCAGATCAACGCCATCCTCCCGCAGACGCAGTGCGGCCAGTGCGGCTTCCCGGGCTGACAAGTTTCGCGGAAAGCTGGCTGTTATCCGAGAGCGTCACCAGCGCCTCCTGACTGCGCGCAACCATGCGGGCAAAGCCGACACCCGCGCGGAACTCGACATTCGGCAGCTCAGTCAGCCGCGCAACCATTTCGCGCCGCAAGAGCCAGTTGGGTAGGTTCCAGCCGAAGGGCTGGTCGGAGATATCGGCGGCATTGAAATCGCGGGTGACATGGGCGTCGGTGCCGATATCGACGATCCGCATGATCTGAAGCGGCGCAGCAAAGGGGGCCAGCCGCGTCCATAGTCCTGCGGCCTCGAGAAACTGCTGGGCGGGCTGCAAAAATGCGGTTGTCCGCAGATCGGACCCTTCCGCATCGCTTGTGGTCACGGGAGGCGTGGGGTCAACGATCGTCACGTCAAAGCCCGCGGTGCCAAAGGCAGCTGCCGCGGTCAGGCCTGCAACTCCGCCACCACTGATCACGATATCTGTTGTTTTGCGTTCCATGTGACTGACATAGGCCGCTTGGCCGCGCCCTGAAAGGGTTAGCGCGTCAGCTGCGACAAGAAATCCGTCAGATGATCGGTGTGATGGTGGATATGGGGTGCAGGAAGGGGCGTTTCATGCACATGCACCGTTCGCATGCCCAAGGCAT
Organism: uncultured Loktanella sp.; assembly: GCA_964478505.1. GTDB lineage: Bacteria > Pseudomonadota > Alphaproteobacteria > Rhodobacterales > Rhodobacteraceae > Yoonia. The sequence goes on along the minus strand of CAYZKE010000157.1, from coordinate 1,387 downwards.
GGGGCACCGCCAGATTGCGGGCTTCGTCCTCGAACATGGCGGATTTTGTCGGGGTTAGCCCGTCTTTTGCAAACACACGGGAAAAGGCGTCTTGCCCCGGTTTCGCTTTGAAATCAGCATGCTCAACGCCGTAGACGGCGTCAAACTGGCGTGTCAGGCCACGGGCGGCCAGAACACGTTTTGCATGGTTTTCCGAGCCGTTGGTAAAGACAATTTTCCGCCCCGGCAGTGCGGATATCGCAGAGGCCAGCAGTCCGTCTGCTTCAAGGTGCGAAATGTCGATGTCATGCACGTCCGCCAGAAAATGATGCGGATCAACATCGTGGTGTTCGATCAAGCCAAGCAAGGTTGACCCATAATCGTTCCAGTATTGCTTGCACAGCTCCAGCGCGCGCGGCTGATCGCGCCCCGTCAAACGTGCGACATAGGCCGCAAAACGCGCGTCCATCTGACCGAAAAGATCAGCCGAAGGTGGATACAGCGTATTATCGAGATCGAAGACCCATGTGTCTACATGGCTAAAGTGATTGGCTACCATACGCGCACACTATGATGGGCGGAGGCGCGCTTCAATCGCTTTGGCTTGATTGCAGGGCGGGCAGAGGCATATGGTGAAACAGTTACGAAAGGTCCGACCCGATGCAAGATACCCGCGTGTCCCAGAAAGACGCCTACGCCCTGATCCTCGAAGCGATCGACAGCCATATCTACAAGCCGGGTGACCGCCTTGTGGAAAGCGAATTGGCCGAACGGTTTGGCGTATCGCGCACCCCGATCCGTGAGGCACTGCAGCGGCTTGAGACGCAATCACTGCTGACGCGGGACGGACGGTCGCTGATTGTGGCATCTCTGGATCATTCGCAACTGTCCGAGCTTTATGTCGTGCGCGGTGAACTGGAAGGGCTTGCCGCCCGTCTTGCGGCCCGCCACGCGGCCCCGGAAGAAGTGAAGGTGCTGCGTGATATGCTTGAGGCCGATCAAAAACTGGTCGGTGATCCAAAGGCCATGAGCCGTGCGAACCGCCGCTTTCACAAGCAAATCCACCTCGCCTCGCACAACCGTTTTCTGGTGCAGCAACTGGATTTGGTACATCGGTCCATGGCGCTCTTGGCGACGACGTCCATTGCGGCCGAGGGGCGGGGGGCCGAGACGCTGCGCGAACATGCAGCCATCGTCAAAGCGATCGAGAATGGTGATGGCGATGCCGCCTATCAGGCGCTGCGCGACCACATCTCACAGGCCTTTGTCACGCGTCTGAAACTGGATGCAGAGGCGGTAGAAGCTGCAGAATAACCCCAAACTGCAGCCCACACCGATATAGTGCACGAAGTAAACTTAACACCGTCGACTCACATGACGTCTTCGTGCGAGCAATTTGAACGAAATA
>CAYZKE010000156.1:397-7316 GCA_964478505.1 uncultured Loktanella sp. | reverse complement strand
GATACCAACGAGGAAGGTGTCACGCAGATGATGATCGGGCGCAAGCTTGACCTCAGCCGTGCCGCCGTCACCCATGAGTTGGGCGACATAGCACTCGAAGTGCGCGATCTGTCCTGCGGCAAGCTCTTTGAGAACGTGAGCTTTCAGGTGCGCCGCGGCGAGGTGCTGGGCTTCTACGGGCTGGTGGGTGCGGGACGCACAGAGATCGCCGAAACGCTTTTTGGCCTGCGCAACCCCAGCGGGGGCACCATTCATCTTGATGGAAACGAGATCAAGATCAACTCGCCCGCCGATGCCATTGCGATGGGGATCTCGCTTGTGCCCGAAGACCGCAAGGGGCAGGGCCTCGTGCTGGGTATGAATTGTCGTGACAACATGACATTGCCGCAGGTCAGTGATCTGACGGCAGGCCCCTTTGTCGCAGAAGGTGCCGAGATCGCGATTTTCGATCAATACCGCGATAAGTTGGACATTCGCACCCCTGGCTGGAAACAGACCGTGGGCAATCTGTCAGGGGGCAACCAGCAAAAGATCGTGATTGGCAAGTGGCTGTCGATGCACCCCAACGTGCTGATTGTGGATGAACCGACACGCGGCATCGACGTGGGCTCAAAGTCGGAAATTCACAACCTGATCCGTGAACTTGCCGCACAAGGCTATGCCGTGATCGTCATCAGCTCGGAAATGCCCGAGGTGCTGCATGTCAGTGACCGGATCGTCGCGATGTACAGCGGCAAGGTGATGCGGACCTTTACCAGTGAAGAAGTGACCGAGGACAACCTGATCCAAGCGATTTCCGGTATTATCCCCACGAACAAAGTAGCCTGATACGAGGACCGTCACGTTTGTCCATCACAAGTTAACGATTACTGTCACGCATATGAGTCACAAATGCGCCCGCGCATCGTCACGCTTGTCCGTTCTGCGATCCGTTGCTAGGCTACCTTCATGGCTGTCAAACCGGATCCTGTCTTTACCAAGTTGACCAAAGTGCTTTCGGCGCTGAAGGAGACGACTGTTGAAGAAAAGACCGGAGACGAAGTTGCAAGTGAACTGAAAGAAGATTTCCGGCGCGAGAATGGCGGCGCCCCGCTGACGGATAGTCAGCGCCAAGCGGTGCGCCGGACCAAGGTAAGGGTCGAGCGGGAAAGCAAGCGCAAGAAACATGTCAGGCGCTGCGTTGCCTGCGGGGCGCAACTGCCAGTCAATGCGCGTGCGGACGCGAAAACATGCAGTGACGCATGTCGGCAGAAATTGGCACGCAACCGTTAGACTTGTAACCTACCAGTCGCAGTCAGCGTAACCGCTGCTAAGGCAGTCATGCGCCATCAGTTGCGCAAGTGAGATATCTGTAACTGTCATGTCCTGCGCGACCGACGCGCGCAGGATATCGCCACCCTCGAAACCGTTCACATCACCAATGGCGTACCACATATACGCTTTGACATCGTTTTGCGGGACGCCCTCGCCATTTCGGTGCATGACGCCAAGGGTGGATTGGGCAAAAGGATCGCCCTGTTTGGCCGCCATAGCGTACCATTTGAGGGCCTGCGCCAGATCCTGCGGCACACCTTCGCCGTTGCGGTACATCACACCAAGATTGAATTGCGCCGTTACATTTCCCTGTTCGGCAGCCTTGAGATACCACCGCACAGCCTGCACGTCGTCTCGGGGAACGCCTTGGCCATTGTCGTACATGTGGCCCAGGTTGGTTTGCGCTGCTGCATCGCCTTGCTTGGCGGCAAGTCGGTACCATTTTGCAGCTTCGGCCAAGTCCCCGAAACCGTCTTCATATGTCATGCCGATGTTATAGAGTGCGAGAACATCGCCGCTTTGCGCGAGGGGAAGGAGTTCTGCGAGTGCAATTTCATAGTTGCCTGCATCAAAGGCTGTCATGGCCCGATCAAAGCTCTGCGCCATTGCGACAGAGCCCGATGACAAAGCGAAAACCGAAATACAAACGGCGCGACCTAGAATACACATGAAACAACCATTTACTAACTGACACAACAGTGGACTGGATCGGTAGAAAGGTCAAATTGAAGCGCTGAAAGCCTGCTGTTACAAAACAGGTGTTTATCGGCGATAAAGGTAGAGCTACGCCAAACTTACGGCTATCGGCCGTGACCGGTCGCTTGACCGCCAAGCACTTGAAGCTGCGTTGCAATCTTGTGAAGCAAGACGGCCAGTGGTGCGCATGTTCGCCATTCGGGCTGTCATGGCGGAGGAGGTGGGATTCGAACCCACGGTAGACTTTCACCTACGTCGGTTTTCAAGACCGGTGCATTCAACCACTCTGCCACTCCTCCGACACGGCCCTGTTAGCGGGTCGTTTCTGATTCGAAAAGCACGTTCACACTTTGGGGAATTCCGCCGACAAAATAAGTGAGAGCCTTTCAAAACGTTCCGACGAAGGCTATCATTTCGCTGTGCACTAATCGACGTGGGTGTTGCGTCGTGCGATTATGTCCATCAAAAGGGCATAGAGCAGCAAGAAATATGGCTGAAAACAGCTAATACCTGCCGCAGAGCAGGTGTAACAGAGGGGCAAACGATGACAGGCTTTGTGTTTTTGAGCGCGAAAAAGTGGCCGCTTTCTCTGGCGGTGGCTGCAACTTTTGGGTTGGCCGCTTGCGACGAGAACGGTGAATTCGCTTTTCCTAGCGCCAGCAACGCCTCTCAAACCGCTGCAGCGCCCTTGCCCGCCAACGCGCTAGGCCAGCGAATGCAACGTGATGTTGATATCGAACGCCCCGATATTTTTGCGATCAACAGCGACGGTTTGTGGGACGGTCGCCCCTCATTGGGCGGTGTCTGGGTCGCGCACCCCGAGGTCACAGACCCCGAGCGCGTCGTGATCCGTAACACCGAAGGCGGCCAAGAGGTGATCGGCGCCCTGTTCCGCCGCGAGCGCGACAACCCGGGTCCGCTGTTGCAGGTGTCCTCGGATGCCGCCGATGCGCTGGGTATGTTGCCTGGCGCACCCGTGCGGCTTGAAGTTGTTGTCCTGCGCCGCCAAGAGGTTGAGGTGGCCCCCGCAGATGAAAACCCGGTCGTCGCGAGCCTAGCAGCGCCTGTTGCGGTTGAAGCAGCACCCCTTGATGCTGCGGACGCGGAAGTAGAAGCGGAAGACAGCGGGGCAGGTGAAGCTGCTGCGACCACCGCTGCAGTTGTTTTGCCTGCAGTTGTTGAAGCTGCCACAGCCGCCGCAGAGGAAACGGCTGCGGCCACGGCCACCGCGGCTGCTGATGTTGCCACTCCAAGCGCGCCGATTGATGTGTCTTCCGTGCTTGCAGCCCCCGCACCATTGCCTGCGGGATCGCGGGCGCAGATCGGTGTGTTCAGCGTAGAACGCAATGCCAATAATGCCGTCGCCACGATTGCCGAGACCGGGATTGAAGCAACAGTGAACCCCGAAGAGCTTGGCGGGCGCACCGTGTGGCGTGTGATCGCGGGGCCGCTGACCGATGCTGCCGATGTGACCCGGCTGAAAGAATTGGGTTTTGTTGATGCCTTTGTGATCGAAGCCACAGAGTAACGACCCTTCGAAAAAGGAGAACCTGTCCTCATGCGTTTTGGTTTCTTGCGCCACTTTGCCGTCATTGCCACTTGCCTGTTCACGCCGGGCTGGGCCCTTGCCTTTGAGACAAGTGCGACAGCCGCCTATATCTATGACCAGTCGACCGGCACCGTGTTGCTTTCCAAGAACGCCGACACACCTTTGCCGCCCGCCTCGATGTCTAAGCTGATGACAATCTACATGGCGTTCGAGGCCGTGGCGGATGGCCGTCTGGACATCAACGAAGAACTGCCCGTGTCGTCCCATGCGGCAAGTTTTGGTGGCTCGTCCATGTTTCTTGACACGACCGACCGTGTGCGCGTCGAAGATCTGTTGCGTGGTGTGATCGTTGTCTCGGGCAATGACGCCAGCGTTGTACTGGCAGAAGCGCTTTCGCCCGACGGATCCGAGGCCGGTTTTGCGCGCATGATGACTGACCGTGCGCGGCAGATGGGCATGATGAATTCCACCTTCGTCAACTCGAGCGGATGGCCTGCCGCGGGTCACCGGATGTCGATGGAAGACCTTGGTATTCTAGCGGACCGTCTGATCACGGATTTCCCCACGTTCTATCCGCTTTTCGCCGAAACCGATTTTCCCTTTGATGGCCGCGTTCCGTCCAATTCGGCCAACCGCAACCCCGTTCTGGCGATGGGGCTGGGGGCTGATGGCCTGAAAACCGGTCACACGATGGAGGCCGGCTTCGGTCTTGTGGGCTCTGCCAAACAGGATGACCGTCGCATCATCTGGGTGATTACCGGTCTTGATAGCCGTGAAGCGCGGGCCGAGGAATCTGTGAAGATCATTAACTGGGCCTTCCGCCAGTTTGCTGAAAAGGACGTGGCTGAAGCGGGGACGCGCATTGCGACCGCAGACGTCTGGATGGGTGCTATGCCGACGGTCGGTCTGACAGTGGCCGAGGACCTTTCCCTGTTGGTGCCGGTTCTCAATCAGGGCGATATCGAAGCTGAAGTGGTCTACAACGGCCCCATTGAGGCCCCTATCACTGCGGGGCAACAGCTAGGCGAATTGGTGATCTCATTTGACGATCTGCCTCAAAAGCGCGTTCCTTTGGTCGCCGAAGAGGATGTTGCAAGGGGCGGGTTTGCCACGCGGCTGCGGACGGCGGCGCTGGTGCTTTGGCAGAAATATGGACCGGCAAACGCGGGCGAGGTGCCGGAAGAGGCATGAGCAAGCCCCGCTTTATTACCTTCGAGGGCATTGACGGCTCTGGCAAATCCACACAATCCCGCCGTTTTGCAGACCATCTGCGCGCGAAGGGCGAAGATGTCATCCTGACACGCGAACCCGGCGGCAGCCCCGGTGCCGAGGAAATTCGCACGCTTTTGCTGACGGGTGACACGGACCGCTGGTCGCCCGAGACGGAAATCCTGTTGTTTACGGCCGCCCGTCGCGATCATCTTGAAAAGACGATCCAACCGGCACTGGCAGACGGCAAGACCGTGATCTCGGATCGTTTCGCCGACAGTACCCGCGTCTATCAAGGGGCCACACGCGGCGATCTGCGCGGGATCGTAGACAGTTTGCATAGCCTGATGATCGGTCGCGAACCCGACCTGACCTTCATCATTGATATGGACCCCGAAACAGCGCTCCAGCGTGGTCTGGCCCGCAAGTCCGGCGAGGACCGGTTTGAAGACTTTGGTCTGGGCTTTCAGGAAACGCTGCGCCACGGGTTTCTGGCCTTGGCCCATGCCAACCCAGAACGCTGCGTCTTGATCGACGGCAACCGCACGCCCGATCAGATCGCCAGCGAAATCGCGGCCTACGCATGAGCGACGAGGACATCCCAGAGCCCGACCGGATCGCTGGCGCACCGCACCCGCGCGAAACGCAGCAGCTGTTCGGCCAAGACAAGGCACAGGCGGATTTTCTGGATGCGTTCGGGGCAGGGCGGATGCATTCGGGCTGGCTCATCACTGGTCCGCGTGGTGTGGGCAAGGCCACGCTCGCGTGGAAGATTGCAACATTTTTGCTGACGGACCCAGAGGTAGGGTTGTTTGGCGACCCAACGCTTGCTGTTGATCCTGAACACCCTGATGCGCGTCTGATCCAGTCAGGCGCACACCCGCGCCTGTCGCTGATCCGGCGGCCTTGGGATGATAAGACCAAGAAACTGAAATCCGAGATTACCGTGGATGCGGTGCGCAACCTCAAGACATTTTTCCATATGTCATCTGCCGATGGCGGGAGGCGCGTGGTGATCGTCGATGCCGCAGACGAGCTGAACCGCAACGCCGCCAACGCGATCCTGAAAGAGCTGGAAGAACCACCCGCAAATTGCACCATGTTACTGGTCGCACACCAACCCTCACGGTTGTTGCCAACGATCCGGTCGCGCTGCCGCGAATTGCGTTGCGCGCGCCTCAATGCGGCTGATTTGCAAAGCGCGCTGGCCCAAGCGGGGCACCCGTCCGAGCAATCCGAGAGCCTTGCCACACTCGCAGGCGGTTCTGCCGGTGATGCGATCCGGTTGTTGAACCATGACGGGCTTGCGCTTTATGCCGAACTGATCAAAACCCTTGACCGATTGCCGCGCATGGACCGCCCCGCTGCACTCCGCCTTGCCGATGCTTGCGTTGGCAAAGCAGGCGAAGTGCGGTTTGGTATGACGCTTGATCTGATTGATCTGTTCTTGTCTCGGACGGCGCGCGCGGGCCTGATGGGGGAACCCAAAGCGCAAGGCGCCCCCGGTGAGGCGCGGCTTTTGGCGCGTCTGGCCCCCGACGACCGCGCGGCGCGGCGGTGGGCGCAGTTGCAGCAGGATTTGACCGCCCGGTCACGCCACGGGCGCGCGGTGAACCTTGACCCTGCCGCGCTGATCCTTGATATGATTTTCAAGATAGAAGAGACGGCGCAAGCCACAGTCCTCCTCTGAAGGCCCCAAAATGACCCAAGCGACAATCGTTGACAGCCACTGCCATCTGGATTTCCCGGACTTCGACGCCGAGCGCGACGCAGTGATCGCGCGTGCGCTAGAGGCAGGCGTTTCGCGGATGGTAACGATCTGCACAAGGCTGCGGCTGGAACCCCAAGTTCGCGCCATTGCCGAGGCCTATGCGCCTGTGTTCTATGCCGCAGGCACCCACCCGATGAGCGCGGCAGACGAGCCGCTGGCCACACTAGACGAATTGATCGCCTTGGCCGACCACCCCAAATTTGTCGGCATCGGAGAGACAGGGCTTGATTACCACTACACGGCGGGAACGAAGGCGGTGCAGCAGGAAAGCTTGCGCCTGCACATCGAGGCGGCGCGTCGCACTGGCCTGCCGCTTATCATCCACGCCCGCGACGCCGACGACGACATGGCGCGTCTCCTGACCGAGGAACATCGCGCCG
>CAYZKE010000156.1:0-387 GCA_964478505.1 uncultured Loktanella sp. | reverse complement strand
TCTGAAAGAAGAGTACGACAAAGGGTCCTACACTTGCGTGATGCATTGTTTTTCCAGCAGCGCGGCTTTGGCGCAGGTCGCTTTGGACATGGGGTTTTACCTTTCCATGTCCGGCATCGCAGCCTTTCCCAAAAGCGAGGAGTTGCGCGATATCTTTGCAGCCGCCCCAGTTGACCGCATATTGGTGGAAACCGACAGCCCCTATCTGGCCCCGCCACCCCATCGCGGCAAACGCAACGAACCTGCCTATACCGCCCATACCGCCAAGGTCGGGGCTGAGGTCTTTGGTTTGTCGTACGCAGACTTTGCCAAGCAAACCACCGCGAATTTCGATCGGTTGTTCTGGAAGGCCGCCGCATGAGCGACCAGATCAGCTTTCGCATCTTG
>CAYZKE010000155.1:0-7340 GCA_964478505.1 uncultured Loktanella sp. | reverse complement strand
GAATAGGCGCCTGTGACGTGATGTTCGAGTTGCCGTTCGATGTCGCCCAGAAGGCTAGAGGCGCCAAAGCGGAAAAGATCAGGTTGCAGCCAGCGGTCACCCAGTTCGTCCTTGATCATGCTCAGATAAACCAAGGCATCCTTGGCCTTGCTGATGCCGCCGGCGGGTTTATAGCCGACTTTGATGCCGGTACGATCCTGATAGTCGCGGATCGCGCGGATCATGGTAAGCGTGACAGGGAGGGTGGCATTCACCGGCTCTTTGCCGGTTGATGTCTTGATGAAATCGGCGCCCGCCATCATGCAAACGAGAGAAGCGCGCGCCACGTTGCGCAGTGTGCCTAATTCGCCGGTGGCCAGAATGGCTTTGACATGCGCATCGCCACAGGCAGCGCGCATTTCCTTCATTTCATCATAAAGCGCCTGCCAGTTGCCTGTCAGCACATGGCGGCGGCTGATCACGATGTCGATTTCCTGCGCGCCCGCTGCAACGCTTTCGCCGATCTCGGCAATGCGCAAATGGAAGGGCGAGAGGCCGGCCGGAAAGCCGGTAGAGACGGCCGCGACGGGAATATTGGTGCCTTGCAGCGCATCGACTGCCGTTGCGACCATATCGTGGTAGACGCAAACCGCACCCGTGGTCAGGCCTTCCATGCCCAAGGCCTCAAGGACGGGTTGTGCAACAGGCTGGCGCGCTTTGGCGCAAAGACGCCGCACGCGGCCTTCGCTGTCATCGCCGGACAGTGTGGTCAGGTCCATCAGGCTGATCGCCTTGCAGAGCCATGCCGCCTGATAATCCTTCTTGACGCTGCGCCGTCCGGGCAGGGTTTGTGCCCGCCGTTCGATGGCCGAAGTATTGGCCTGCACCGCCATGACCCAATCCAGATCAAGCGGCATGCCGTCGTTGCGGGGTTCATGGACTTGCGGCAGTTGCGATGTCGCAAGCGTGGGGGAGTGGGTGGTTTGCAAGGTGGCCTCCTGCGGTGCCTCGTGAAGGTGGCACTTTGGCACTGTCTTGGCAAGTTTTGACCGCTTGGTCAAATATTATATTGTCTGACCTGACGTCGCGGCGGCTCAGGCCGGTTGTACGACCTGTTTTTGGTATTTTTGCCGATACTGCAAAGGGGTCAGCCCGTGGGCTGCGCGAAACAGTTTGTGGAAATGCGACATGTTGGGGATGCCGCAATCCGCAGCGATTTCGCTGATCGCTTCGCTGTCCGTGGTCAGGGCACGGGCGGCATGTTCCATCCGGATACGATTGATGTAGTCGGACGGTGTCTGCCCCAGATATTTACGCATCATCCGGCTGACATGGGGGTGCGCTTTGCCCGTAATCGCGACCAATCCCGCGGATCCGTCGCGAAAGACCTCTGGTGATTTGGCGGCGTTGCAAGCGGTTAACAGCCATTCGGGGATCTGCGTGTCAAAGACGTTTGCGGTCAGGTCGGCACAGAGCGGCAGCAAGAACGCTTCGGCGGCGAGCGTGTCACATGGGCTGTTTTCCAACTGCACGGCGGCATGGTTTAATGTCGCCAGTTGCCGGATATCACGGTGCGTTTGCACAGGGCCGTGGGGCGCCCAGAACAAATGCCCATCCACGCCGGGATGCCGCGCAACCAGCGCTTTGACCGTATCGGGATGGATGCTGAGGGACACCACAAGCGCATGTTCGCCCCGCCCCTGCAGGGCATGGGGCTGTCCCGGTTGTAGAAAGACAACGTCACCTTCGCCGAGCGTCTCGGCCCCATTGGCGAGATGATGACGGACCTTGCCGTTTTGCACCCAGAAAAGTTCGTAAAAGTCGTGATCATGCAGGGTTCTGGGGCGTGTTGGCGCCAATGTCGCCCGCGTCAGGCGGATTTGCGTGCCGGTGGCCAGGATGTCAGCATGAAAAAGTGTTTGGGTCATGAAATCAAATTAGCACAGTCATTGCTGCGGTGCAGCATGAAAAGACGTGTGATTTTGGCCGAAATAATCAAGGGATTCTGGGACCTTCGTGCAATCTCTGTTTTGTGGTCCGCCATGGGCTGCATGAGTCAGGCCGAATCGTACGTGATTGGCGTGACAAACCGTCAGCGCCACGCTATGGCGTCCCCAACCCAATCAAACGAGGTGCCCCCATGAGTTTTGACCGCACAATCAAGATCGCCCCGTCCATTCTCTCGGCTGATTTCGCCAATTTTGGCGCGGAGTGTGAGGCAATTGAAGCGCAGGGTGCCGATTGGGTGCATGTCGATGTCATGGACGGGCATTTTGTCCCCAACATCACCTTTGGTCCGGCCACCTGTGCCGCGATCCGTCCGCATATCAAGGGCGTGATGGACGTGCATTTGATGATTGCGCCGGTTGATCCCTACATCGAAGCATTTGCCAATGCCGGTGCCGATGTGATCACCGCACATGTCGAGGCTGGGCCGCATATTCACCGGACCTTGCAAGCCATTCGTGGTGCGGGTGCAAAGGCGGGTGTGGCGCTGAACCCCGGCACGCCTGCGTCCTCGGTTGAAATGCTGCTGGATATGGTCGATCTGGTCTGTGTGATGACCGTGAACCCCGGGTTCGGCGGGCAGAAGTTCATTCACAGTCAGGTTGAAAAGGTGCGCGAATTGCGCGCCATGATCGGTGACCGCCCGATCCATATCGAGATTGACGGCGGCGTTGATCCGACAACAGCACCTTTGGTCGCTGCTGCGGGTGCTGATGTTCTGGTCGCGGGCTCTGCGGTATTCCGCGGCGGGTCGGTCAGCAATCCGGCACCTTATGGCGAAAACATCCGTGCCATTCGTGCTGCTGCTGCGGTCTAGGACGCTCTGCACAAAACCTGCACAATTGCACAGCCTGCTTTGCACGGCGCACAGGTAGATCCTTTCTGACAAGAGCAGAAAAGGTAAGACTATGGTTGTGCGCGGTGTGCCGTATCGGATTGCGAAAGATGCGTGGTGGCTGGATGACGAGGACCCGCCACGCGGGGTCCGCGCAGGGCACGTTTTGATTGCGGCTTTGCTGTTGGGCGATGTGCTGGTCTGGGATCTAAGGCCCGGGTTTGGCCTAGCCCTTTGGATGCTCTTATTGGGTGGCGCTGTCGCTTTGACAGTGGCGCGTAGGCTGACAAAGCGGCGTGCGTTCGCGGCGTCGGGAGTCCTGATTGTTGCGGTCGCCCCTTTGGTGGAAGTGGTCCAGTTCGGGACAGTGATGGTCGGTTTGCTGGGGCTGAGTACCTTCGCGGTGATGATCGTCGCGGAAGACTTGCACGGCGCCTCCCTTTGGCGCGCCGTTGCACGGCTGCCCGGCGTTGGGGCGGTTCAGTCCATCCGGGACGCCTTTGCCATACGCGTTCCGGCCGCCGCGCGGGGTGGTTTTCGCGGTGCGCTTTTCGACTGGGCCTTGCCTGTCTTGGTCGGGGCCTTGTTTCTTTTTCTTTTTGTTGCAGCGAACCCGCTTTTGGACAAATGGTTGTTGGCCTTTGCAAGCACTGAATTTGATGTCCTGCCGGAGTTCGCGCGTGTTGTTTTCTGGCTGTTGATCGCATTTGCCATCTGGCCCCTGCTGCGGCTGACCCCAATGATGCCGCACTTGACCCGTGCTCGCCCAAGCCAGATGCCCGCCCTGCGGTCCGCGTTTCTGAGTGAACGCTCGGTCAGTCGCGCGTTGGTCGTCTTCAATATGATATTCCTGATCCAGACGTCGCTGGATGTGGGGTATCTGTGGGGTGGTATCGCTTTGCCAGAGAGCATGACCTACGCGCAATATGCCCATCGCGGGGCATATCCATTGATGGTGACGGCATTGCTTGCCGGTGTTTTCGCGCTCTTGGCGCAGCCCTATCTGGGCAGCGGGTCGCTGGTGCGGCGGTTGCTGTATCTCTGGATCGCGCAGAATGTCGTGCTGGTGATTTCCTCGATCCTGCGGCTGGATCTTTATGTTGATGTTTACGGGCTGACGCGCCTGCGGTTTGCTGCCTTTGTCTGGATGGTTGTTGTGGCGCTCGGGCTTGTCTTGATCATTATGCAGACGGTCGGGCGACGCACCGTTGGATGGTTCCTGCAAAGGGCCTTTGGTTTGGGCCTGCTTGCGATTTACTTGTGCAATCTGATGAACATTGATGGCCTGATCGCGCGCCATAACCTTTCCGATGACCGTGGGCCTGATTTCTATCTTTGCGGGTTGAGCGAAGGCGCCGTTCCGGCAATCCGCAAGCATGATCTGGAAACTGGCACAGAGCTTTGCTTTAGCTATCGTCCCTTTCTGTCCCAGCGTGATGATTGGCGTGAATGGGGCTACCGCAACGCACGCTTGCACCGTAGTTTGGCGACCATGGAGATTGAACAATGATCTTGATTGCCGATGATGACGCTCAAATCCGTGCTGTTGTGCGGATCGGATTGACGCAGGCGGGCTTTGGCGTCGCCGAAGCGCCAGATGGACGTGCTGCGCTGGAAAAAGCCGAGAGCCTGCGCCCTGATCTGATTATCCTTGATATCGGAATGCCTGAGATGGACGGGCTGGAAGTGTGCCGCACGTTGCGCAAGACGTCTGAGGTGCCGATCCTGTTTCTGACCGCACATGCGGATGAGATCGACCGCGTTGTCGGGCTTGAACTGGGGGCCGATGACTATGTCGCAAAGCCGTTTTCACCGCGTGAATTGGTGGCGCGGGTGCGTGCGATCCTCAAGCGCACACAGGGCGAGGTTGTCGCGCAAACTGTCCTGCGGCGTGGTATCCTGAGCGTCGATCCCGCGCGGCATCTGTGCCATGTGGGCGATGACACGGTTCTGCTGACTGCGCGGGAAATGGACCTGCTGGAACGTCTGATTGCACGCCCTGATCACGTGATGTCGCGGCCGCAGTTGGTGGACGCGATCTACGGCACCAACGTGAATGTCAGCGATCGCACGATGGACAGCCATTTGCGGAATCTGCGCAGCAAATTGGGGCAGGCCGGTTGCCCTGATGCGATCGAGACCGTGCATGGCGTGGGGATCAGGATGGGTGCATGCCGCGGCGCGTAATCCGCAAGTGGCGGCCTCCGCTGGCCTTCGTGCTGGGCGGGACGCTGGCGGCGGTATTTTTTCTGCCGCTGATCGGGATCGGCTATTTTCGCGTTGCGGGCGGTGTTCTGGGCTGGGCCGAGACCTCATGGATGATCGGTTTGATGGCTTTTGTTGCAACGGTGATCCTTGGGGTGCTGCTCTGGCGGTTGGTTTTGCAACCCGTGCGCGCCCTGACGGCCTATGCCCGCAATGAGGGTGCCAGTGATGCTCCCACGCACTTTGGCACGCCGGAGTTTTCGCAATTGGGCGAGGCTGTGCTTGAAATGACCGCGGTACTGCGGGGGCGGGAAACCGTGCTGCGCAGTTATGCGGATCATGTGACCCATGAACTCAAGTCGCCGCTCACCGTTATTCAAGGCGCTGCCGAACTGTTGGAAGACCCTGATCTGGAGGCCGCGGATCGTGTGCAACTGCTGCGCGGTATTCGCGAAAATACCGCACGTATGGAGGCGCTTCTGGACGGGCAGCGCGCGCTGGCGCGGGCGCAGGATGTGATTGCGCCGGGGGAATGTCTTTTGAGCGATGTGGTCGGAGATATCGGACCCGCAGTCGTGTTGACCGACGGGTTGGTGCCCCTCCCACGGGATGTCATGGATGTTGTCGCCACGCATCTGGTCGGGAATGCTTTGGCGCATGGGGCCAAAACGATCAGCTTTGACTATCAAGTTACGCAAGTAGTGGTGCAGGACGATGGTGCGGGGATCAGTGCCGGTAATCGCGACCGCATTTTTGATCCGTTCTTCACCACGCGGCGGGATGCAGGCGGCACGGGCATGGGCCTGCCGATTGTGCGACAGATGCTTGAGACGCAGGGGGCCAGCATCCGGCTGCTTGATGTGCCGGGTGCTGTTTTTCAGATATGCTTTGAAGGGTAGAGAAGGCGCGGGCGTGCCCTAGAAATCGACGATTGTTGCGACACCTTTTTCAACCGCCAGATCGACGATCGAGGCTGCAACGGCCAAATCCTGCAGGCCTACGCCAGTGCCATCGAAAAGGGTGATTTCGTCTGCACGCGTGCGGCCTGGGTGTGTGCCGTTGATGACTGCACCAAGCTCATGCACGTCGCTTTGCACGATCAGACCGCTCGCAATCGCATGTTGCGCCTCGCCGATGGAGATGGATTGCGCGACCTCGTCGGTGAAGACGGTGGCGCGGGCCAGAAGGCTGGCTTCGACCTCTTGCTTGCCTTTGGTGTCGGTGCCCATGCAAGCGATATGTGTGCCGGGTGCGATGTGATCGGCCAAGATTGTGGGCGCGAAAGTCGACGTGATCGAGATCAGGACGTCGGCCTCGACCAGACCCTCAAGCGGGACGGCCTCGAAGGGTACACCGGCTTCACTGGCGACCTTTTCGATATTGGGCAGCATTTCGGGGTGATAGTTCCAGCCGATGACTTTCTCAAAATTGCGCTGTTCCAAGGCGGCGCGCAGTTGGAAAGTGGCCTGATGGCCAGCGCCAACCATGCCCATGACTTTTGCGTCCTTGCGCGCCAGATGTTTGATCGAGACCGAAGATGCCGCAGCTGTGCGCAGTGCCGTCAGAAGATTGCCACCGACCATCGCTTTGACCATGCCGGTGTCCGGATCAAAGAGGAAAACGGTGGACTGGTGGTTGATATGCCCATGCTTTTCAAGGTTGTTGGGCCAATAGCCGCCAGCCTTAAGACCAAGCGCCATACCCGCTTTGTCGAAACCGCCCTTAAAGCCGTAAAGCGCATCTTCATAGCCAATCGCTTCGCGGATCACGGGAAAGTTGTAGGCGCTGCCCTTGGACATCGAGGCAAAGACTTTTTCGACAGCCTCAAACGCATCGGCACGGGTCAGCAGGCCTGCGATTTCTTTTTCGGGAACGATAATCATGGTCTTGGTCTTTCATTGACGGCCGCTCATCCAGCCCTTGCGGGGCTGTCTTCACGATGAGCGACCGATGATAGGGAGGGAAGAGCGCTTAGTAGGCTTTGCCGCGTGCGGACACAGGCCACAGCGTTTCTACTTTGCCGTTGCGCACACCGACGTACCAGTCATGCACGTTGCAGGTCGGGTCACAGTGGCCCGGTACCAGCTTGAGCTTGTCGTTCACCTTCAAAACGCCGTCAGGATCGGCAACCACACCATGTTCGTCTGAACATTTGACGTATTGCACGTCCGTGCGGCCAAAGATCGTAGGCAGGCCACTGTCGACCGACTGCGCCTTCAGGCCCGCATCCACGATGGCTTTGTCGGCCTTCGCGTGGCTCATCACCGAGGTCAGGATAAACAGCGCGTTTTCCCATTCGCCTTGGTCAATCCGG
>CAYZKE010000154.1:5426-7341 GCA_964478505.1 uncultured Loktanella sp. | reverse complement strand
TCCAGCGCGTCCAGCCGCGCCAGACGTTCGGCCTGCTGGCGTGATGCGCGGTCTGACAGACGGCGCAGCAGCACGTCCAGCCGTTCGGTATGGCGCGCAACGCGGTCTTGCAGAACCGTGCCGCGCAAACCACGCGCTGTCTGGTCAAGCGCCGTGCGCCCGTCCCGTGTCCTGCGTTTCAACGCAGGCGCCAGCCGTTCGGACAACCCCGCCAAACGCCGCTGATCCTCTGCCAGACGGCGTGACAGAATGCCCGGACGCAACGCCGCCTCACTCATCTGCAGACGCTTCTTGGCAGCGGCCCCCTTCAGCGCCGACGGCAATCGTTCGCCCAAGTAATCCAACCGCTGGCGTGGCCCTTCAACCAGCGCATCCACTTGCGGCAAGGCCCGCCCAAGATCGCGCACGCGTTGCTGGCGCTGCCCAAGGCCCGTCGTCAAAGCACGGCTCAACCGCGCGCCCTGCTGGTCGGTCCAAGCGAGCAGTTCCATCCGCACCGGCACGGCCAGTTCCGCCGCCGCTGTCGGTGTCGGCGCGCGCATGTCCGAGACAAAATCAATCAGCGTGGTATCGGTTTCATGCCCCACAGCAGAAATCAGCGGGATCTCCGATGCCGCTGCCGCCCGCGCCACGATCTCCTCGTTAAATCCCCACAGGTCTTCAAGCGATCCACCGCCGCGCGCCACAATCAGCAAATCCGGGCGCGGCAATGCGCCCCCCGGTGTGAGCGCATTGAACCCTGCAATCGCGGCAGCCACTTCGGGCGCACATTTGGCGCCTTGCACCGCCACGGGCCAAACCAGAACTTTACGCGGGAAACGGTCTCGCAGGCGGTGCAGAATATCGCGGATCACCGCACCTGAAGGCGATGTGACCACCCCGATGATCTCGGGCAGATAGGGCAAGGGTTTCTTGCGCTCCGGCGCGAAGAGCCCCTCGGCCGCAAGTGCCGCCTTGCGCTTTTCCAGCATCGCCATCAGCGCACCGGCACCGGCAGGGGCGATACCCTCAATCACCATCTGGTATTTTGACTGACCAGGGAATGTGGTGAGCTTGCCCGTGGCAATCACCTCCATCCCCTCTTCCGGACGCTGCGCCAACGCCTGCGCACGGCCTTTCCAAATCACACCGGCCAGAACCGCGCGATCGTCCTTGAGATCCATATAAATATGCCCCGATGCAGGCCGCGACACGCGCCCCACTTCGCCGCGCACGCGGACATGGGAAAAGCCGCCCTCAATCGCCTTTTTGACCGCGCCGGAGATCTCGGAGACCGAAAACTCGGGCGTATTGTCGGCGGGCCCGTCGTCAAAAAGGTCCATCATATTGCTTCACCTTTTCCATGCGCCTGTAATGGCAAGGACGAGAACTGCCACTTCAGGAAATAGGCCGTCAGGCAGAGTACCCCCGCCAAAACGACAAAAAGCACCGTTTTGAAGACCAAAGCCAACACCAGCGCCAACACACCGCTGATGCACAACAGCATCCGCGAAATCCGCACCGTCGCAAAATCGGGATCAGGCCAGAACTGCACCTGCGCACGACCAAATTCTTCTGCGTAATGATCGAGGGTACGCCCATAGGCCGGATCATCCGCAAACTGCATCGGGTCATCAGGGCGATAAATGATGCGGCCAATGATACGGGGACAAAAGTCTTCGAAATACGCTTTTTCATCCTGCACATGCATCTTCCAGACGACATCAACAATGGGCGACGGCACAAGCGTTTCACCCGTACTGCCTACCAGATACATGAAACGGCGATATTCTTCGACGAGGATGTAACAGACATCAACCGAATGGCCGGTTTCCTCGTGCAAACGGTCCACGAGAGACCGCGTCAGTGGACGCTCGTGAAAGCTATAGCCTTCAAGGCGATGCCAAAGCTTCCGGTCCTTTTTGATCGGTTTCAT
>CAYZKE010000154.1:0-5326 GCA_964478505.1 uncultured Loktanella sp. | reverse complement strand
ATTGTTGCCCCCGGAAATGCGGGGATCGCGGCCCATGCGGAATGTGCAGACATCAACATTCTCGACGGTGATGCCGTGGCGACATTCGCAGAAGAGAACGCGATTGATTTCGTCATTATCGGCCCCGAAGCCCCCCTTGCGGCCGGTGTGGCCGACCGGCTGCGCAACGCCGGACTTCTGGTCTTTGGCCCAAGTCAGGCGGCAGCCCAGCTTGAGGCCTCGAAGTCCTTTACAAAATCCATCTGCGACGCGGCGGGCGCGCCCACTGCCGCCTACGCGCATTTCACTGATGCCGATGCCGCGCGTGCCTATATCCGCGCCCAAGGTGCACCGATTGTGGTCAAGGCTGACGGGCTTGCCGCCGGCAAGGGCGTGATCGTTGCCATGACGGAAGGCGAAGCACTTGCCGCGATCGACGATATGTTCGACGGCAGCTTTGGCGCGGCAGGTGCCGAGGTGGTGATCGAAGAGTTCATGGACGGTGAGGAAGCTTCATTCTTTGTGCTCTGTGACGGCAAAACCATCCTGCCCGTGGGCACGGCCCAAGACCATAAACGCGCCTTTGACGGTGACACCGGACCGAACACCGGCGGTATGGGCGCCTATTCCCCTGCCCCTGTGATGACCGATGCAATTACACAAAAAGCGCTGGACGAAATCATCACCCCCACCATGGAAGAAATGCGCAAGCGCGGCACCCCCTTCCAAGGCGTGCTTTTTGTCGGCCTGATGATCCAGAACGGCCAGCCGCGTCTGGTGGAATACAACGTCCGCTTTGGTGATCCCGAGTGCCAGTGCCTGATGATGCGTCTGGGCGGGCAGATCCTTGATCTGCTGCAGGCCTGCGCCGAAGAGCGTTTGGACGAGATGCAGGTCAACTGGGCGGATGATCACGCGCTGAACATTGTCATGGCAGCAAAGGGATATCCCGGAAACTATTCCAAGGGCAGTGTGATTGGCGGGCTGGACAGCCAACCCGAAGACAGCTTCCACATGGTCTTTCACGCGGGCACCGCGCTGAAAGACGGGCAGATCACGGCCGCAGGCGGACGCGTTCTGAATATCACAGCGCGGGGCGCGACCTTGGCCGAGGCACATGAACGGGCCTACGCGATGGCCCAGACGATCGATTGGCCGGACGGGTTTTACCGCTCGGACATTGGCTGGCGGGCACTCTGACCCTGCAAAAGAAAAGGCTGCGCTTGTTTCAAAGCACAGCCTTGAAGGTATTCGGTGGCGACGCAGTTATGCGGCGCGGCCAACCAGAACAGAATCGATCTCTGCCGCAGCCGCATTTTCATCATTGCCCGCCACAGCCGCGATTTCGCGGGTCAGGCGCTCAAGTGCGGCTTCATAAAGCTGACGCTCGGAATAGCTCTGCTCACGCTGGTCATCCTGGCGATGCAGGTCGCGCACGACCTCTGCAATCGCGATCAGATCACCCGAGTTGATCTTTTGCTCGTATTCTTGTGCACGACGCGACCACATGGCCTTTTTGACCTTTGCCTTGCCGCGCAGTGTCTTCATCGCGTGGCTGACCACATCAGGTGTCGCCAAGGCACGCATGCCCACATCGGTGGCTTTGTCAGTCGGTACCCGCAGGGTCATTTTGTCTTTCTCGAACGAGATGACAAACATCTCAAGCTCGAAGCCGGCAATCTCTTGCGTCTCGATCGACACAATTTTGCCGACCCCGTGGGCGGGGTAAACGACAAACTCGTTGGGGCTAAAGTCGTATTTCTTCTTGCTCATGATCGTCCTTTCATGACGGCCAGCTTATGACGACAAAAAATCCGCCGGGGGCACTTCGCCTCCGCCGGAGCTATCGTCTGATGATCTGGATCACGTCGTTCGCAGCATTCCACTTAGTATATCATAAAAACAAGGCCAGCGGAAGTATCGCGAATCAAAGCACGAAAGGCCTGTAAACATTGGCTCTCAACACCGGATCGGCGCGAATCAGCCGCCTTCTCCGGCCGCTTCCGAGAAGAGCTCCATCTTGCCTTCTTTGCCGTCCATTTCTTCGGCAGTCGGCAGCGGGTCTTTCTTTGTGATGATCACCGGCCACATCTCGGAATACTTGCGGTTGAATTCAACCCATTTTTCCATGTCCGGCTCTGTGTCCGGACGGATTGCATCCGCAGGGCATTCAGGCTCGCAAACACCGCAGTCGATACATTCGTCAGGATGGATCACCAGCATGTTTTCACCCTCGTAGAAGCAGTCTACGGGGCAGACTTCGACGCAGTCCGTGTATTTGCAGGCGATGCAGTTATCGTTGACGATATAGGTCATAAGGCGGAGTTCCGATCAGTTCACGCAGCCTAGCTAGAATAGACTGGCCGCGCGTTCAAGGTCCAACAGCCCAACGAAGGCAGCCAAGTCTGAGATTGCGACAAGATGCGCGAAATTGCTGGGGTCTTTCAAGATGCTGGACAGCGCATAATCTACCGACCATCCTATCGGCCATAATTTCACAACAAAGAATTTTGACCCCAGGAGAGAACATACAATGTCACTTATGAATACGGTCGCAAAAATGGCGGTCGACTTTGCCGTCGCCAAGGGTATGGAATCAGTACAGAAAAATGGTGGCCTTGGTGGGCTGCTTGGCGGACTCACAGGGGGCAGCGCCCCGCAACAAGCCGGCGGCATGGGCGGTTTGGGTGACATGCTGGGCCAATTGGGCGGCGGCAGTGGGGCACAATCCTCCGGCGGGCTTGGCGGCATGCTGGGTCAATTGACAGGCGGCGCAGGCGCCAGCGGCGGTCTGGGCGGTTTGCTGGGCCAGCTTGGGGGCAGCAGCAGTGCCGCGGCGGCAGGCGGGCTAGGCGGCTTGGGTGCGCTTTTGGGTGGATTGGCCGGCGCACGCGGCGGATCCTCGGGCGCGGGACTTGAAGCGCTTTTGAACGCGGATAACCCTGCCGATGAACCCGATGAAGACGAGGTTGCGAAACTGATGCTGCGCGCCATGACGCAAGCCGCGCGCGCGGATGGTGATCTGGACCAAGGCGAAAAGGCCAAACTGTCCACCCTTCTGGCCGACAGTGACCCCGGCACCGTCGAGACCCTACAGAACATCCTGTCTGCCCCCGTCAGCGCGGCCGATCTGGCAGCGGACACACCGAAGGGCTTGGAAACACAGGTCTACACAATGTCAGTGAACGCGATCACACCCGACAATCAGGCCGAAGCACGGTACTTGCATGAACTTGCAAGCGCTCTTGAAATTGCGCCGCAAACGGCAAATGCGATCCACGACAGCCTCGGCGCACCCCGGCTCTATAGCTGATACCAAACGGCATCGCCCTGCCCTGCAGAGGGCCATGCCGCGCACATTGTCCTGATCACTGTTGACATGCCCACCTATATTTCGATAAAACTAGAATCATCGAATTATAGAGGGTAAGCCAAGAATGGATATCGTCACCGCGACGCAAGGTTTTTCCGCCATGGGATCCGAGCCCCGGTTGGAAGTTCTCCAGACTCTCGTCAAAGCTGGTGAAGACGGGCTGCTTGTGGGCGAAATCCAACAGCGCACAGGCATCCCTGCATCAACCTTGGCCCATCATCTGAGATTTCTCGCCAGCGCGGGTCTTGTCAGCGCAGAGAAACAAGGCCGCACCATCACGAACCGCGCGAACTTTGACCATCTGCAACGTCTTGCAGCCTTCATCCTCGAAGAATGCTGCGCCGATATGGGGGGACCAGAATGACTGACGCAACCCGCCCCGCTCCGTCTCTGGCCGACCGGGCGCGAACATACCTTGCGACACCTTGGACGATCACATTGCTGGTTCCGGTGGTTGTCGCAGCGATTGACCCCGCCAACCTCTGGCCGATCATCACATTCGCGGCAGGCGCACTTTGGGGCACTCTGCCCTATATCGCCTTCGCGGTTTTTCTGATCGCGTGGCTCAAGGCCGCGGGTGCCGAAGCCATGATCGCGAAGGCCTTTCAAGGCCGCGAAAACCGCATGATCGTGCTGGCAGCGCTTTTCGGCGGGCTAGCGCCGTTCTGTTCCTGCGAAGTCATCCCCTTTATCGCGGGACTGCTGGCGCTTGGTGCACCGCTTGCCGCTGTCATGGCCTTTTGGCTGTCCTCCCCGCTGATTGATCCGCCAACCCTGTTGATCACTGCCGCCGCCCTTGGTTGGCCCTTTGCCATCGGCAAGGCTGTCGCCGCAGTGGCACTTGGTTTGGCGGGTGGTTTTGCCATCAAAGCGATGACGCACGCGGGGCTGTTCTCTGACCCATTGAAGCTGCAGCAGGCCAAAGGCTGTGGCTGTGGCCCGAACCCCTTCGACGGCAAGCCGATCTGGACCTTCTGGAACGCGCCTGCGCGCCGCGCCATCTTTGGTCAGGAGTTCATGCACAATGGCATTTTCCTGATCAAATGGCTGTCGCTTGCCTATGCGCTTGAAGCGCTTCTGGTAACTTACGTCCCTGCCGAAACGATCGCTGGTATCGTCGGCGGCGAAGGTATCTTGCCCATCGGCATCGCAGCGCTTGTCGGCATGCCCGCCTACCTGAACGGGTACGTTGCCCCACCTTTGCTGGCAGGGCTGATCGCACAAGGGATGAGCAACGGGGCAGCGATGGCCTTCATGATTGCAGGGTCGGTCAGTTCGATCCCCGCGATGGCAGCGGTATGGTCCTTGGTGAAAGGTCGGGTGTTCGCGGCCTACATCGGTTTGGGCGTAACTGGCGCAATCCTGTCTGGCATCGTCTTTGGCGCGCTAGTCTAGCCCCATATCGCGGCGGTCTTTCTTTGTCGGACGACCGCCCTTTTCATAGCGCGGGTTCGCGCCCTGCGTCTCGGTAGGGCGCGCTTTTGGTGCAGGCGTGAGGTCTTCATAGAGCGCTTGCGCTTCGGGCGCAGGCCCGCGGCGTTCGCCACAGGCCACAACCCGCACAACTTTGGTTTCTTGCGCCTGCATGAACGTCAGAACATTGCCGGGGCCTATCGCGCGGGCGGGTTTGCTGACAGGCTGGCTATCCACACGGACCTTGCCGGAGGTGACAACGCCGGCGGCAAGGCTGCGCGATTTGAAAAACCGCGCATGCCAGAGCCATTTATCCAGCCGGATTGTCGGGCGCGGGTCGCTCAATCCTTTTTGAAGCCTGCCAAAGCGGCAGCGAAAGGATTGTCAGGATCAATCTGCTTTTCGCGCTTGGGTTTGGCTTGGAAGGTTTGTGGCTTATTGCTGTTACCTTGCGGTTTGCCTTTACCCTTTGGCTTGCCTTTGCCACGGGGGCGCGCATCGCCTTTCGGGCGGGCGGGACGTGCAGCGCGGCCACCCCATGTGAAGGTGTAAAACACTTCC
>CAYZKE010000153.1:5875-7345 GCA_964478505.1 uncultured Loktanella sp. | reverse complement strand
AAGTGGCGGACGCACCCACGTTGCCGCTGTCGCCCGCGAGACGCTCAACGAGGCGGAGGCCTTTGCCGATGCCCATGGTTTTCAGCCTGTCGCCTTTGTCGCAATTCCAGAGCCCTTTACCTTTCAAAAAGAAGTCTTCTTTGGCCCGACAGACATGGCGCGCAGCATTGTTGGCCCTGACGCGATCATTGAACGCGATGACCTTCCGGTCATGCCGGTCGGCACACGGATCAAATCGCGCCTTCTGGTGTTTGATCAGCCCGAAAATGTGGAAGAGGACACGTATAAAGATGACCTCGCCATATTGATGGCATCACAGGATACGCCCGCACCGGTTGCGCCCGAGACCGGGGTCATCGCTGAGGCCGAAAAAGCCCCTGCACCGGTGGCGCCAAGACAGGCGATGTGGATTGACCGTATCCCGCCCGAGCATCATGCGCGGACCACTGCGGAAATGCCTGAAGCCGCACCCGCCTCTACAGCGGCCAAAGTTGCATTGGCAAAACCTGTGCTGTTGGATCTGGTGATCCCCGAGCATCACCGCAAAACGCCCAAGAAGGCAAAGTCACCGCTCGTTGCCGTATTTGGCGGACAAAAAAGTGCAGCCCCTGCCGTGTCGCTCAGCACACCGGCATCACAGGTAGCGGCCCCCGCGATTGCGCCGCAAGCGAACCGGCCGACAGCTCCGGACGCAAGTCGCCCTAAAAGCGCGCCAGAGACGAACAAACGCCCTGCCCTGATTGCCGCTGGCATTGCTGCGGCCGCTTTGGTGTTGGGTGGCGTCATCTGGTCCCAGCAGACGACGACTGAAACAGCCGCTCTTGCGCCAGAGCCTTCGGTTGCAACCGAAGAGGTGGTCGTCGCGCAGGCACCACTAGAACAGCCGAACGTTGAGCAAGCGGCACCGGAAGCAGGCCCAGAGATTGCCGAGTTTGCGATCCCGGATTTTACCGCGCCACAGACCACCGGCAGTGAACTGGCGACAACCGGACCGGAAACGCCTGCGACACTCAGCACTGCACCTGCGGAATTAGCGGTTGCCGCAGCGGACGCACCCCTGACAACAGTGCAGGCCCCGCCTGCCCCACCGGTCGAGGAAACAGCCGAAGCCACAGTGGGGTCCCCCGTCCTGCGCGCGCAGGTACTCAGCCCCGACGAGGCCGAACGCATCTATGAGGCAACAGGTGTCTGGCAGCGTGCCCCACGGTTCTTTGACATCCCGTCGGGCGCAATTCCGTTGGCATTTGATCGCCCTGCGGACGTAACCGCACCTGACCGGATCACACGGCCCGACATGGCGCAGCTTGACGGGTTTGAAACCGATCTCAGTTTTATTGCCCCGGCCAATCCCCCCGCACCCGACGTGACATTCGCGCGTGACGCGGACGGGTTCATTCTGGCAACCGAGGAAGGCACCGTTACGCCGGAAGGTGCCTTGGTCTTTGCGGGGCTGCCTGACCTTGCAATCAC
>CAYZKE010000153.1:722-5775 GCA_964478505.1 uncultured Loktanella sp. | reverse complement strand
CGGCGCGATTTCACTTGATACAGCCGTCGTGGAAGAACGCGCGCTTGTTGATCTGCGCCCCCGCCTGCGCCCACAGGGGCTTGCCGCAAGGGTCGATCCCGGCACGCCGGATATCACAGATATTCTGGCCGGTATCGCGGCCGAGGATGCAACACTGCGGTTTGACAACAGCACCGCACTGGCCGTTGTGCTGTCAATCCGCCCTGATGCACGCCCGTCAAACTTTGCCAATATCGTCGCCTCTGCCCGCGCACAGACACAGCCAGCGGCCCCTGCACCATCAGCCCCCGCAAGTGCCGCGCCTGTCGTTGCTGCCGCGCCGGTCGCACCACAGAACGTCCAGCCCGTCCCGGGCGGTGTGGCACGTGCGGCCACGCAAGAAGACGCGATCCGCCTGCGTGAGATCAATCTGATCGGTGTATATGGACGCCCCAACGCCCGCCGCGCCCTCGTCCGTCTGAGCAACGGGCGCTACGTGCGCGTCGAGATCGGGAGCGAGCTTGATGGCGGGCAGGTCACCGCCATCGGGGATAGCGCGCTCAATTACGTCAAACGCGGGCGGACCTACGCGATCGAATTGCCCTAGCTAGCTTGCCTTCAGAACACCGCGGTCGATCTGGTCGGCTTCGATGCTCTCAAACAGCGCCTTGAAGTTCCCTTCGCCAAAGCCGTCATCGCCCTTGCGCTGGATGAACTCGAAAAAGATCGGGCCAATCACGGTCTTGGAGAAAATCTGCAAAAGAATGCGGGTTTCGCCGCCGTCCACAACACCCTCACCGTCAATCAGGATACCGTGCTTCATCATCCGCTCTTTGGGCTCATCATGGCCCACAACGCGGGTGTAGCTCAGGTCATAATAGGCCTCGGGCGGCTTGGGCATAAACTTGATACCCCGCGAGGCAATCTCGTCGGTCGCGTCGTAAAGGTCATGCGCACCCACGGCGATATGCTGGATACCCTCGCCCTTGTACCGCTTGAGATACTCGACGATCTGCCCCGTTTCACCCCGGTCTTCGTTGATCGGGATGCGGATCCGCCCGCAGGGAGACGTCAGCGCGCGCGACAACAGCCCCGTGAATTTACCCTCGATATCAAAGAAACGGATTTCTCGGAAATTGAAAAGGTCACCGTAGAACCTAAACCAAAGGTCCATGTTCCCCTTGTGCACGTTATGTGTGAGGTGATCGAGATAGTGGAAACCGACCCCCGCAGGATGCGCGTCCGAGACCCAGTTGAATTCGGCGTTATAGGGGTTCGCTTCATAATACTGGTCAACGAAATAGATCAGGCTGCCGCCGATGCCGACGATTGCCGGCACGTCTAATGCCTTTCCATCGCCCTCATAGGGAACCGCCCCTTTGCTGACCGCATGATCGAAGGCATGCTGGGCATCAACGACACGCCAGCCCATCGACGGTGCGCAGGGGCCATGTTCGTCCACAAAGGCGCGCGCGTGGCTGCCCGGTTCATTGTTGATCACATAGGTAATATCGCCTTGCTGCCAAAGCTCGATATCTTTGGTCTTGTGCGTGGCGGTGTGGGTATAGCCCATCTGCGCAAACAGTGTGCGCAGGGTCTCTGGCTCTGGATGGGCGAATTCGACAAATTCGAAACCATCTGTCCCGGCTGGGTTTTCAGCAGTGATTGTGGCTTTCGGGGCGTCGTGCGGAAAAGGTCCCATGGGTGATCTCCTATGCGTTTTAGAGATAATACAGCGAAATAGCTGCAAATAATGCGCAATATATCTTTTATTGATTGATATTTACGCGCAATTGCCGCATATTATGCAATACTTTCGCAGGATTTATGCATGATACTTGATGCTGCCGACCTTTCACTGCTGGCCATGCTGCAACGCGATTCCGCCAAGACGGCGCAAGAACTGGGCGATGCACTGAATATGTCCGCCTCACAGGCAGGACGCCGCAAACAGCGGCTCGAAGCGGAAGGCTATATTGCAGGCTACCGTGCCTTTCTTTCACCAGAGAAAGTGGGGCTCTCGGTACAGGGGTTTATTCAGGTGGTCATGGCCACCCATACCGAAAAGAACGCACGCGATTTTGTGCAACTTACCAAGACAAGACCCGAGATCGTCGGTGCGTGGACACTGACCGGAGAGGCCGATTATCTTTTGCGGGTCTATTGTCGCGATCTTGCCGCGTTGAACCTGCTGGTCCAACAGGTGCTCTTGCCCCACCCCGCCGTCAGCCGTGTGCAAAGCCAGATCGTGATGGAACGGATCAAGCCTGACGCGCCTTTACCGTTATAGGGGCCGGTCCCATTGGTCCTTTCCAATAGACGTTGCCGCGTTACAATGCGGTGGTATCGTCAGAGCGCGCCACTGCGCTGAGCAATAAAGAGCCAAAGCTTCATGGAATCCTTCCTGTTTCAAGCGACAATCTATCTTGGTGCCGCGGTCATTGCGGTGCCGCTGGCCGCGCGTCTGGGGCTTGGGTCTGTGCTGGGGTATCTCTTGGCAGGGATCGTGATTGGACCTGTTGCCGGGTTGGTCGGCAGCGAGACGCAGGATTTGCAGCATTTCGCGGAATTCGGCGTTGTGATGATGCTTTTCCTGATTGGTCTGGAGCTTGATCCGCGCGCGCTGTGGAATATGCGCCAGAGGTTGCTGGGATTGGGCGGGTTGCAGATCTTGCTGACCATGTTGGCAATCAGCAGTGGCGCAGTAGCGATGGGCTATGACCTGTCCACGGCGGTGGCAGTAGGAATGATCTTTGCGCTCTCATCCACAGCGATCGTGTTGCAGACCCTGACGGAAAAGGGCCTGATGCAGACCAGCGGCGGGCGTTCAACGTTTTCGGTGCTGCTGGCGCAGGATATCGCCGTAATTCCGATGCTGGCGCTCTTGCCCCTGCTTGCCGTGCCCGCAGTGATGAGCCTTGCGCCGGACGGGTCGATGGTGCGTGCGGCGACCGAACATGGCGACGAACACCATGCTGTTGTCAGCCTTGTTGACGGCCTGCCGGGCTGGGGTGTGACACTGGTGACACTGGGGGCCGTCGCCATTGTCATTCTCGCGGGCACTTTTCTGACCCGCCCCGTTTTTCGCTACATCCATCACGCCCGTCTGCGCGAAATGTATACGGCGCTTGCGCTGCTCATGGTGGTGGCCACGGCTGTCTTGATGACAATGGTGGGACTGTCGCCTGCCTTGGGCACATTCCTTGCAGGTGTTGTCCTTGCCAACTCGGAGTTCCGGCACGAGTTGGAAAGCGACCTTGCCCCGTTCAAAGGGCTGCTTCTGGGGCTCTTCTTTATCACCGTGGGTGCAGGGATCGACTTTACGCTGTTGTTTGGTGATCCGGCGCGCATTCTGGCCCTTGCCCTTGCGGTGATGCTGATCAAGGGCCTCATCCTCTATGCTTTGGCGCTTTTGTTCAAATTGCATAAGAAAGACCGCTGGCTCTTCACGCTAGGCCTCGCGCAAGCCGGTGAATTCGGCTTCGTGCTAATCTCTTTTTCGCTGCAACAAGGCGTTCTGACAGAAGCCCTCGGAGGGCAGCTTTTGCTGGTCACGGCCCTTTCCATGCTGATCACGCCCCTGCTCTTCATCGTTTATGAGCTGATCATCAAACGTATGAGCGACGTCGAAGAGGCCGAGCATGACGAAGTCGATGAACAAGGCACCGTCATCATCGCGGGGATCGGGCGGTTCGGGCAAATCGTGAACCGTCTTGTGCAAAGCGCGGGGGTCAACACGGTGGTGGTCGATAATGATCTTTCCACGGTCCAGATGATGCGAAAATTCGGGTTCCGCGGCTTTTTTGGTGACCCGACGCGCCCTGATCTGCTGAATGCGGCGGGTCTGGAAGATGCGAAAATCCTCGTCGTTGCACTGGACGATCGCGAGGCGGCCAACAAGCTTGTCAGCTATGCCCGCAAGGCGCGGCCCGATTTGCACATCATCGCCCGCGCACGTGACCGTGTGCATGTCTATGAACTTTACGATGCAGGCGCCGATGACATCGTGCGCGAGCTGTTTGACAGCTCGCTGCGGGCGGGCCGCTATGCGCTGGAAAACCTCGGGCTTTCCGAATTCGAGGCCGCTGAGGTCGAGCAAGCCTTTTATCAACACGATCGCAAGGCACTGCGCGAGTTGGCGGAACTGTGGAAACCGGGCGTTCCGATCACGGAAATTCCCGAATATGTGGCACGGGCACGCGAGCTCAACAATACGCTGGAATTGGAGCTTACCGCCCGCCAACAGGCCAACGAGAAAAAGCGCGCTTGAGCAACCCCGAACTCCAGAAAGATTGAGGGCTACCCGTCAGCGACGCCCGCCTCGGCAAAAGTTGCCATGCCGGAATGACAAGCGACTGCACCTTTCAGGACACCGATTGCAAGGGCGGCGCCCGATCCTTCACCCAGACGCAGCCCCAGTTGCAGCAAAGGCTGTTTGCCCAAAGCATCCAGCAACTGCTGGTGTGCGCCCTCTGCGCTCAGATGCCCCGCAACAGTATGATCCAGCGCACCATCCACGGCCTTTGCCAGACTGGCCGCAGCGGCACAGCAAATGAACCCGTCAAGGATCACGGGGATCCGGTGATGGCGTGCAGCGGCAATCGCCCCCGCCATGCCCGCAAGTTCGCGCCCGCCCAGACAGCGCAGCGCCTCGAGCGGGTCAGTTGTTGCGTGAAGCGCGACACCGCGCGCAACCACATCGGTCTTGCGCGCCAGTCCGTCGTCATTCACGCCTGTGCCGCGCCCCGTCCAGTCAGAAGCAAGCCCACCAAGAACGGCCACCGCAACAGCGGCAGCAGAGGTGGTGTTGCCAATGCCCATTTCTCCGGTCACCACAAGATCCGCCTCTGGGTCAACAGCGGTCCATCCGGTTTGAAGCGCTTCAATAAATTCGCTCTCTGTCATTGCGGGCGCTGTTGTGAAATCCGCGGTCGGCGTGTTGAGCGCGATCGGATAGACATCCATCTTGGCGCCAAAGGCCTGTGACAGTTGGTTGATTGCCGCGCCGCCATGCTCGAAATTCGCGACCATCTGCGCGGTGACCTCGGGCGGAAAGGCCGAAACACCCTGCGCG
>CAYZKE010000153.1:0-643 GCA_964478505.1 uncultured Loktanella sp. | reverse complement strand
CTGTCAGGGCCGGGTGCAGCGGATAGCAGATCACGGAAGCCGGAAATGGTCGAAAATGGCGCTTGCATCAGGTCCTCGCTCGGGTCAACTCTTGCCCTTGTTTAACCTATGGCGCGCTGATGAAAAGGCCACGGAAGGACGCATTTTGTACAAACACGACAACAGCTTGATCGCCGGGATTGATCTGCCTGCAGCACTTGGGTTGTTGACGCGGCTACCTGTCGCGATTGACAGCGACCGCGCGATGGATCGGGGTGCGGCCTCGGCCTGGGCCTATCCGCTGGTGGGTGTTGTGCTGGGCGTCATTCTGGCGGCGGCGACGTCTGTGATGCTTTGGCTTGGCGTGCCTTCGGGGATCGTGGCGGGGCTCGTGCTGGCGGGCGCGGTCATCCTGACCGGAGCCATGCACGAGGACGGTCTGGCCGATAGCGCCGATGGTCTTTGGGGTGGTTGGGACAAGGCCCGCCGCTTGGCGATCATGAAGGACAGCCATATCGGCGTCTACGGCGTTTGTGCAATCGGCCTGTCGCTCTTGCTGCGCTGGCTTGCGCTGGTGGTGATCGTGTCGATGGGGGCCTATTGGGTCGCTTTTATTGCGGCAGGTGCCGTCAGCCGTGCGGCGATGGTGGTGCTGATGGCGATG
>CAYZKE010000152.1:0-7350 GCA_964478505.1 uncultured Loktanella sp. | reverse complement strand
CTGCAGCGGTTTGGTCTGCGGCGCGCATGACCTTGCCGATGTGCTCTTTCAAATTGGCTTCTGCTACCTTTGGAAGACTCTCAAGAAACGAATGCTTTTGCGACCTCGAGCTGCCCTCAGTCAAAACAACGCAATTAATTTTGAGGATTCTGAACAATGACAAAAGAAGCTCGAATTCAGGAAGATCGGCCAATGTCTCGGATATAATGACGCAGTCAGGTTCATAGTGTTCTGACAAGTTGTAAGCGTCTGTAAGGGATGTGGCCGTCAGAAACTGTGCTTTTTGATGTGCTGTCGCGATGGCACGCCGGACACGCGCCTGAGAAAGCTGGGATTCATGTGTGATCAGGAATTTCATTTGCGGTCCGGACGGGATGAAAGGCGTATGATACGCTAGGTTAAAGTATGAAAGGTGCGTTTCCTGCATGACGCAGGGCGAAATGCAAACTGAAGGCTGCGCACTGCGATGCGTTAAGATTGGTCAAGGCCGACGGCCTGATAAAGAGTGGGTTCGGACCGGACGCGAAGACCCTAGAACAATTCCACCTCTTGTTGTTTTGAGAGCTGATCGGTTGTCTTCGGACCACTTTCGGTGGCGCCGACCACCTTGCGCAAAGCTTCCAATTTCATCGGCGCGATGACATCAAACTCGCTCACAGTCAGGGAAAGCGAGACAGAATTCCCCAATCGGTCCAGTAATGCCGCCAGATCATCGGTGGCCTGTTTCAGAAAATCCAATGACTGTAATGCATTGGCCTGCACCGCAGGTTGGCCCCGCGGGGCGTGCGCGCCCCAAATTGCCTGTTCCAGATCGATAATTTTCTCACTGAGCTGCGTGAGACAGGTCCCGGTCTGCTGCAAGACCTGCGTCAGAGGGATCTCTGCATTCTGGCAGGTGCGCGGCAGGACGCTCATAACCGGCCCACCACGCTCTCGATACATTGTTTCATACTCGCTGTTGTGAAGGGCTTTTTGATAATGTTATTCAGGCCAAGTGCCTTGCCCTTGCTTACAAGATCCGGTGTCGGGTTCCCTGTCACCAGAATAAAGCCGATCCGTGCCGTTGACCTGTTTTGGCGCAGCGCCTGCAAAAGCTGAAGCCCATCCATGCCAGGCATATTGTAGTCCGACAACACAAGGTGCACCGGATCAGCGATCAGCTTTTGAAGCGCTGCACGCCCGTCATTTTCCGCTTGGTTTTTCCAGATACCCATTTCCTCTACCGCCTGCACCAAGAGGCCACGGCTGACCCCCATGTCGTCAACGATCATTACCCGCAAGGAGTCTTTCAGGCTCAATTTTTGTCTCCTTTATCCGTCATTTTGGAAGGGGTCGACGCCCCAGTCAGTTTTTGGTAGGTGGTGATGCCGACGCTCTTTAATGCTGACTGTGCTGGGCCGCTCAACCGTTCTGAGTGACCGATCATAAGATGGCCCCCTTCAACCATCACATCGGCAAAACGCTCCCAAAGACGTGCTTGCGTGGCTTTATCGAAATAAATGGCCGCGTTTCGACAAAGGATGACATCAAATTTGCCCTTCATCGGCCAGTCGGCAATCAGATTGAGTTCGCCAAAGGAGATGAGGTTTTGTAAACTCGGATCAATGCTGAACTCGCCGGATTGTGATCTCTTGGAACCGGTCAGCAGGTCGCGCCAAAAGGGCGGTAGCGTCGCAATCTGCTCGGTAGGATAGACTGCGCGTTTTGCCGTTTGTATCACTTGTGGGTCGATATCTGTGGCAAGGATCTTGACGTCATATTGTGAAATGTTCGGAGAGGCGGCGATAAGCGCCGCTGCAATCGAATACGCCTCTTGGCCGGATGAACACGCCGAAGACCAAAGCCGCACAGGATTGCCTGCCTGCGACTTTTCGATCAACTGCGGCATCAGCACGTCTTTCAGAAAATCAAAATGGTGCATTTCACGGAAAAAATGTGTCACGTTTGTTGTCAGCGCTGATAGAAGATGCGGACGCTCCGCATCGCCCTCAGTCTTGTTGAGTAGACTGCAATAGTCTTCAAAACTGGCCAGTTTGAGAGCGCGCAAGCGCTTTGCGAGGCGCGAGTGAACAAGCGCCTTTTTGGATGGCTGCAAGAAGAGCCCGTAACGCGCGTTCGCGAAATCCGAGATCATCTGAAAATCATGATCCGAGAACGCGAATTCGTTTGATGTTTCCCTGGAGGAGGACTGGATACGCTCCATTATGCGGCCGTCGCAAACTTTGTGGGCAAGAGTGCCTCAAGACTAAGAATTTTTATCATGTCGTCCCCCGTTGGGATGATCCCGTTGATCGCGCGGGTGGATTCATCTTCTTCGGTGCGTGGCGTTTCGCGCACCATGTCGGAGCTTATCCCCAAGATTTCAGAGACAGATTCAACCAGTAGGCCGACAATGCGATCTTCAACTGAGATGATGATGATCACATGACGCTCGGTCGGCTCGATTGCGCGAAAGCCGAGTTTGGCCGCGAGGTCTAGAATAGGAATGACGGCACCGCGCAAGTTGATAACACCAAGGACATAGGGTGGTGAATGCGGCAACAGGGTAACCGGTGTCCAACGTCGGATTTCGCGAATTTGCGTGATTTCGATGCAGAAGCTTTGCCCTCCTGCAACCAGTGTCACAAATTCAATCTGTTTTGCGGCTTTAGGATCTTCATGTTGCTGCATGTGCGACCTCTCTTTGGGCTTGGATTTGCAACTTCAATTCGGTGGTAGGTGCTGCGGCAATAGCGTCGGGATCGATGATCAGGGCGATCTTGCCATCGCCCAATATCGTGGCACCTGAAATCCCAACAATTTCTCCGTAGCTGCCTTGCATGCTTTTCACGACAACCTGACGTTGGTCGAAAATATCATCCACGGCTAAGGCACATTGCGTCACAGACTCCGTTTGTATGAGCAAGAGCACTCGATCAGTCATTGTTTCTGATGACGATCGCACCCCGAGCCGTTCTGCCAAATCAATAATTGGGACATAGTCGCCCCGAATGCGGAGCAACTGGCTATGCAAGCCAATCCGCGAAAGATCGGCGTTGGTGGGGCGGATCGTCTCGAGGATACTGGAGATTGGCACGACCATTGTCTGACCGCCGACATTAATGATCATACCATCCATGACTGCCAGTGTGAGTGGCAAGGTGATCGAAAATGTGGTTCCTTGGCCAGTGATGCTGCTGATTGTGATGCGGCCACCCAAGGCGGTGATCGCCGTTTTTACCACATCCATGCCCACGCCGCGACCCGACAGATTGGTGACCTCGACAGCCGTGGAGAACCCTGGCGCAAACAACAGGTGGTCAATTTCCTGTTCGGTTAGTTGCAGGTCTGCAGAAATCAGCCCCTTGCTGACCGCAATCTCTTTGATGCGCTTGCGATTAAGGCCTGCCCCGTCATCAATAATCTCGATGACGATACTGCCTGATCGCTGGCTGGCTGTCAGACGCAAAGTGCCGGTCGCGGGCTTTCCAGCACTTATCCGATCTTGTGGCTTTTCAATGCCGTGATCAATGGCGTTGCGGATCATATGGGTCAGGGGATCAGCCAGCCGCTCGACAACGATCTTGTCCACCTCCGTTCCGTCGCCTTCCGTCACGAGGTTGACGTCTTTGCCGGTGGCATCGGCCGCCTCGCGCGCGATACGCAACATCCGTTGAAACAGCGGTTTCACAGGCTGCGCGCGGATCGCCATCACACCTTCCTGGATTTCGCGGGCCAGAAGTTTGTAGTCGTCCAGATCACCGTGCAGTTCGGCACTATTGGGCAGGCCCGCTTCGTCGATCCGCTGTGAAATAACGGACTGGTTGATAATCAACTCACCAACCGCATTGATCAACCGGTCAACCCGTTCGGGATCGACGCGCAAGGTGCTTGCAGGTCGCTTGACAGGCTTGTCAGCCTTTGCCGGCGCGTCCTCCATATCGACCCGCTCTGCGACGGGCTCTTGTGCTGTTTCAGGCGTGGGTCCAGCGGTTTCGGGCAATAAGGGCGCCTCAGGCGCAATATCTTCAGCCAAGGGGGCCGCTTCGTCACCAAAATCTTCGGCAATGCGCAGATCACAGAGGTCGTCGACGAATTGGAAGACCTCTCTGATAGCCAAATCATTTTGCTGATCCGCCACATCGACCTGCCAAGTCAGATAGCCCTCGTCCCATTGGAAATCGGCAAAATCCTGGGGAATCTCGCCGTTCAGTGTGCGCACAGTGCAGGGCCCCAAATCTTGCAGGGCTGCAATGACCAGAGCTGGATCGTTACCTGTTGCATAGAATTCCCGGCTGGGCCTGAATTGCACCTGATAGGTGGCCGTGGTCGGGGCACTGTCAAAGGCCAAAGTGAGGGCTTCGAAAACGAATTCCTCTTCGACAAGTCCGTCGGCACCCAAAAAGGATTGCAGTTCTGTGACAACCGGATCCACCTGATCGGCATCGGCCGGAAGCCCGTCACGGGCCGCATCGACCAGATCCGCTAGAATGTCACCGGCCCGCTGCAGCACCCTTAAGAGCGTGTCGTCTGTTGCGAGCTTGCCAGCGCGAACGTCATCCAGAACTGTTTCGAAGATGTGGGCAAAA
The DNA here is from genome assembly GCA_964478505.1 of uncultured Loktanella sp. Classification (GTDB taxonomy): domain Bacteria; phylum Pseudomonadota; class Alphaproteobacteria; order Rhodobacterales; family Rhodobacteraceae; genus Yoonia. Next base: position 2,782 of record CAYZKE010000152.1, on the reverse strand, counting down.
CTGACCAGATCCTCGAGCGAGAAGGCACCAGCCGCACCTTTGATCGAGTGGACGGAGCGGAACACGGCATTCACGGTTTCATTGTCTGCCTTACCTTCGCGCATGTGTTCCAAGCCGTCCGAGAGGGCGACGAGCAGATCCTCACATTCTTCAAAAAAGGCGTCAAGAATTGCACTGTCTGTCATGGTTCAGGCCCCTGTCAGCCGCTTGATGACGGAGACCAGCGCATCATCGTCGAAAGGCTTTACAATCCAACCTGTGGCCCCAGCCTTGCGCGCACGCTCTTTGAGTGCGGCCCCGCTTTCTGTTGTCAGAACAAGGACTGGTACTGCGCGGTTCACGACCCCCTGGCGGATATCTTCAATCACACCAAAGCCGTCCTTGTTCGGCATATTCACATCGGTAATCACCAGATCGGCGTTGGCACTCTGGAATTTTTCAACCCCGTCCACCCCGTCTACGGCCGTGGTCACGGCAAAGCCCGCTTTTTCCAGCGTTGCGGTCAGTAAGGCACGGATCGTGCGCGAATCGTCAATGGCAAGGATATGCGCGCTCATGCTGTCACCTGTGACGGCAAAAGAAGATCACGCAGACCGAGTATGGCGACACTTTGTACAAAGCCATCCGACGGCCTCGCAAATGTGACGTCAAGCGACTGACTGCGCCACACGCTTGCCGCCATCACCAGCATTTGCGCCGATAAACCACTTAGTCTTTCAACGGATGAACAATCAAACGCGATGTGCTTGCTTTGGGCGCTGGCCAGAAACCCATGCAATGTTTCACAATCCTCAACCTTCATGATCTTGGGAAGTTCAAAACTTGCCGTGTCGTCAGTCATTCTGGGACTACTCCTTTTCAAAGTGCCAAAGTCGCGGTTGTTGCCCAGAATGCGTATGACGGTTGCTGGCTTAATTTCACGTAAATGCGGAACAATATTTTTCATGCCCTCCGCGCAATCCGGGCAAATGGCTCGACATTGCCCTGCGTCATTGGCTAGTTTGCCCTGACTATTGCGGATCAGTTGCCGAAGGGTTGAAATAACTACATGCGCCATAAACCCCGCGGGATCGCCCTTTCTTTCATCTTGTCATCCCTGTTTGCGGCAAGCGCCGCTGCTGAGGGCATTGGGGGACTGTCACAAGCAATAGATACGCCCCGCGCCGCCAGTGGCGTTTCCGATGATTTTGCTATTCATTTCGATTTCCGCGAAGATTACCGCGCGTTGTCTCTCGGGCTACAGCCGAGCGATTGGCTGGAGATCGGCATCAGCTTTCCGACCTATGATGATGACTCAGGCAGTTCGAGCGGGAACGAGCTGAGCTTTGGTGTGCGGCTCTTGGAAGAGGGCACCTACACGCCCGGTCTGACCGTCGGGATCGTGGGTTTCGGCAGCGATGATCGCGGGTCGGGCGAATATGTGCTTGCCAGCAAGACCTTTGGCGCGTTTGCGGCCTCTGTCGGCATGGGGTGGGGGCGTTACGCGCTGGCTGTGCCGGAAGATCGTGGCACGGATGACGGGGTCATCCGCACGGATCATCTGTTTGAGGGCGATGCTGCGCCTTTCGCGAATATCGTCTGGGATACCGGCGTGGCCGGCCTTGTGGCGGCGGCTGAATACAGTGGCATTGAAGGTGCAGAGGCCGATGAGACCTTTGCGGCCAGCCTGTCTTACGAGGTTCTGGATGGGTTGACCGTCACCGGTTTGGTCAACAACCAAGGCAACGCGGGCTTGCGTTTGCAGTTCGCAGCAAATCCCGCGCAGTCGCTGGCGCAGGAAAACATGGGGCGGGGCCCGCACCCTTACGTGCCGAACACGCCCGCACGCGCCAGCCAGCCCCAACCGACCGCCGCGCAGGTTTTGGCGCTTTTGAGCGAGCGCGCCGAGAAAGAAGATATCCGTATCAGCCGCTTTGCGATGGAAGGCGACACGATTGATGTGACGGCCTCTTCTGACAAGGATGTTGTCTTTGCGCGCACAGTCGGCCGGGTTGCGCGTATCCTTTCGGCAGTCGCACCTGCCAACATCACGACATTCCGTGTGACACAGAACACAGGCGCCTTTGACAGCAATGTCGTGGTGCTGGATCGGGCAGGGCTTGATCGTGCGGTTGGTGCGCCCAATGCTGCAGAACTGGCGTGGGACGCGACGTCGTTTGAGGCAAGCCCGCGCAATCGGCCCGAGGGACTGATCGCGGATCGTTTTGAGCCGCGCCTCACCTATGGCATTGCGCCATCGTTCCGCGCCGATTTCATCACCTCGGATACGCTGGAGCTGACCGGCACGCTGAACGCAAACGCCCGCTATACGTTTTCACCGCAGACATTCGTCGCCGCCTCTGTCGGCTACCGCTTCCTGAACCAATGGACACAGGAAGACCCGCCCGCCGAACCACAACCGCGGTCTGACTTTACGTCCTACGCGCCGGATATCGCGTTCCTGCAGTCGCTGTCGGTCCGGCACCGTTTCCGGATCGCGCCAGAGCTTTACAGCCGCGTTTCTGCAGGGCTTTTTGAACGTGCATATGGCGGTGTGAGCGGTGAAGTGCTCTGGCGTGACCCTGAACAGAACTTTGCCTTGGGGCTTGAGGCAACCTACGTGCAAAAACGCGCCTATGAAGGCTGGTTCGGGTTTGAAGACGCGGAGGCCTCGACGCTGATCGGCAGCCTTTACGCCAATGTCGGCACAAACGGCAATTTCGTCATCCTCGACGCGGGCCAGCATCTGGCGGATGATTTTGCGGTGGGCATGACCATTGGCCGCAACTACCGCAACGGCTGG
>CAYZKE010000151.1:3789-7352 GCA_964478505.1 uncultured Loktanella sp. | reverse complement strand
GGTTTGCCCGCTAGCGTGCGCGCAAATGACAGGAGAACGACCATGAGTGTAATCGAATCCAAACTTGCCGAATTGGGCGTGACACTGCCTGATGCCCCCGCCCCCGCTGCCAATTATGTTCCCTATGTTGTCGCAGGCGACATTGTATATGTCTCTGGCCAAATTTCGGCCAACGCCGATGGGATGATCAAAGGCAAACTTGGCGCCGATATGGATGCCGAGGCCGGCGCCGATGCGGCCAAAACCTGCGCGATCAGCCTTCTGGCACAACTCAAGGCCGCCTGTGGCGGCGATATCGACCGGTTGGTCCGTGTCGTGAAACTGACAGGTTTCGTGAATTCGACAGCGGATTTCGGTGACCAACCCAAGGTGATCAACGGCGCGTCCGACTTTTTGGTCGCCGCCTTGGGCGACAAGGGCCGCCATGCGCGATCAGCGGTCAGTGCGGCAAGCCTGCCCTTTGGTGTCGCTGTTGAAATCGAAGCGATCTTCCAGATCAAATGACACTTCCTGCGTCTTTCTTTGCCCGCCCCATCACCCACCGCGCCTTGCATGACCGCAAGGCGGGGCGGGTCGAGAATAGCGTCAAATCCATTCAGGCCGCTCTTGATGCCGGATACGGGATCGAGATGGACGTGCAGTTGACCAGCGACGGTCATGCAATGGTATTCCATGATGATGTGCTGGATAGATTGACAGCAGAATCGGGGCCAGTGCGTGATCGCACGCGTGCTGCGTTAGAGGAAATCCCGCTCACCGATGACGGCGGCACCATTCCATCGCTGGAGGCCGTGCTGGAACTGGTGGGTGGAAAAGTGCCGCTGCTGATCGAGATCAAGGATCAGGATGGCGCAATGGGTGAAAACGTGGGACCGCTGGAAAAGGCAGTCTGTGCAGCCCTTGCCGATTATACCGGCGATGTGGCGCTGATGTCTTTCAACCCTCATTCGGTGGCCGCTTGCGCGCAATATGCGCCCCACATCCCGCGCGGCATCACGACCTCCAGCTATGAGGCGATCTTCTGGCCGGAAGTGCCCGAGCCCGTTCGCGATGTGCTGCGCGAAATCCCCGACTACGATCGCGTGGGCGCTTGCTTTATCAGCCATGAGTCCACCGATCTTGACCGCCCGCGCGTGGCCGATCTGAAAGCACAAGGAGCGCATATCTTCACATGGACAATCCGCTCTCCCGACGCTGAAGCAAAGGCGCGGCGGATCGTGGATAATGTGACATTCGAGGGTTACTTGGCTTGACGCCGCAGCCGATGCACACAAGTTGCAAGGTATGAGCGACGCACCCATCGAAATCACCGCGCACCCGACCATCAACGCGATTGACGCGGCAGAATGGGATGCCTGCGCTTGTCCCGAAGCGGCAGATGGCCGCCCCGATGATCCGTTCACAACACATCGCTTTCTGAAGGCGCTAGAGGACAGCGGGTCGGTCGGCCCCGGCACAGGCTGGCAGCCACGGTATCTGACGGCGAAACAAGGGGATACGATGATCGCGGTCGCCCCGCTTTATGCCAAGGGGCATTCACAGGGCGAGTATATCTTCGATCACAACTGGGCCCATGCCTATGAAAACGCAGGTGGGCGCTATTACCCCAAACTGCAAATCGCCGTGCCGTTCACCCCGGCCACGGGGCGGCGGTTTCTGACCAAACCGGGGTTTGAGGCGGCGGGCATGTCCGCCCTGATCCAGGGTGCCGTGCAGATTGCCGCGGATAATGAGCTGTCGTCTGTGCACGCCACGTTCTGCACCGAAGCCGAGGCGATTGCCGGTGCCGAAATGGGCTTGCTGGCCCGCATCGGACAACAGTTTCACTGGGTAAACGATGGCTACGCCGGTTTCGACGCCTTCCTTGGCTCGCTGTCCAGCCGAAAGCGCAAGAACATGCGCAAGGAACGCAAAACAGCCAATGATTTCGGCGGCGAGATCGTCTCGCTGACGGGCGACCAGATCAAGCGCGAACATTGGGATGCGTTCTGGGTCTTCTATCAGGACACCGGCAACCGCAAATGGGGCACCCCTTATCTGACGCGGGCGTTTTTTGATTACGCGCAGGAAACGCTCCGCAATGATATGCTGATGGTGCTGGCCCTGCGCGACGGGCGACCCGTTGCAGGGGCGCTGAATTTCATCGGGCGCGATACGCTTTACGGCCGCTACTGGGGCTGTATCGAGCACCACGATTGCCTGCACTTCGAAGTCTGTTATTACCGCGCTATCGACTATGCCATTCAACACGGGCTGGGCAAAGTTGAAGCGGGGGCGCAGGGCGAACATAAACTTGCACGCGGGTATCTGCCCGTAGCCACCCATTCGCTGCACTGGTTCGGCGATGCAGGGTTCAAAGATGCCGTCGCCCGTTACCTAGAGGCCGAGCGCGAAGCGATTGATCACGAGATCGAAGTGCTGACCAGTTATGGCCCGTTCCGCAAATCCAATATGGAGGATCACCAATGACCGACAAACTGACCGCTGCAGAGCACAAAGAACACATCGAACCGCTGCTGACTAATGGCTGGGCGCTGAGCGATGGGGGCGATGCGATCCACAAAGAGTTCGTGTTCGCCAATTTTGTCGAGGCTTTCGGCTTCATGACCCGTGCCGCGATCTGGGCGGAAAAACTGAACCACCATCCCGAGTGGTTCAACGTTTACAAAACCGTGAAGGTCACCTTGACGACACATGACGTAGATGGCCTAAGCGCGCTCGACGCCAAACTGGGCGCAAAAATGGACCAACTCGCCGGAGGCTAATGTGGAGCAACTACTGAATACCGTCATCTGGAACGGCAATACGATCGGGGATCTGCTGACGATCCAGTTTCTGGCATCCGCCGTGGGCAGTGTGCTTGCTGTCGTGGCAATCCTGTTCGTGGGCTTTTTGCTGGGCGGTTGGGTGCGCAAGCGGCTGATCAATCTGGGCCAGTCCTATGCGCATCTGGATATGACGCTGTTCAATTTTCTAGGAAATGTGGCGCGCTATATTGTTATCGGCTTTGCGTTCCTCTTCGTACTCAACACCTTTGGTGTACAGACAACATCTGTTGTCGCGGTCATCGGTGCCGCCGGTCTTGCGATTGGTCTGGCCCTGCAGGGCACGCTGTCGAATGTCGCCGCCGGTGTCATGATTGTGTTCTTCCGCCCCATCAAAATCGGCGATTTCGTCGAGGTGAACGGACAGATGGGCACGGTGAAAGAGATCACGCTGAACTACACAGAACTGGCAGCGGTGAGCAACGTGCAGATCATCATCCCCAACAGTCAGGTCTGGGGCAACACCATCGTGAACTATTCCAGCTATGACACCCGCCGTGCAGAGTGGATTTTCGGTGTGGCCTACGGGGCTGATCTGAAGCTGGCCGAAGAGACAATCCGCGAAACCATCATGTCCGACCCGCGTTCAAAGACGGACCCTGCACCGTTTATTCAGGTGAACAATCTGGGCGATTTCTCGGTCGATTTTCTGGTGCGCGTGTGGTGTGCAAGCGGCGATTACTTTGCCTATCAGGCCGATATGAAGCGCAAGGTAAAAGAGGCGCTGGACGCAGGCGG
>CAYZKE010000151.1:0-3689 GCA_964478505.1 uncultured Loktanella sp. | reverse complement strand
GTCTCGCCAGCAGAGACCTCACAAACGCCAGGGCCTTCCTCTTCGTTGAGAATTTTCACAACGCCGTCTTCAACCAGCATTGCGTAGCGCTTGGAGCGGTCTACGAAGCCGACAGGACCCGCGCTGAAGTTCATACCGATAGCTTTGGTAAATGCACTTTCCGCGTCAGCCAGCATCGTAATACCGGTCTCGATCGCACGGGTGCTGTCGCCCCATGCTTTCATCACAAACGGATCGTTTACGGACACGCAGATGATTTCATCCACTCCCTTTTCCATGAACGCATCATAGGTCACCATAAAGCTGGGCACGTGCGCGGTTGTACACGTGCCTGTATAAGCGCCGGGCAAACCAAAGATCACAACTTTGCGCCCGTTCACCTTATCGGAAAGCTGTACTTGCTGTGGGCCTTCTTCGCCCATCACCAGCAATGTGGCGTCTGGCAACGTATCACCTGTCTTGATTGTCATAACTCTCGCCTTTGTTCAGAATTGTTTCTACGTTGAAATCTCATATAGAGTGCGAAAAGCCAACAGCCAGTCACAAGAAGAGGTGAACCCCCCATGACGCACGTTGTTATCGTAGGAGCAGGACAGGCAGGTGCATCGCTGGCTGCGAAACTGCGCACCGTCGAGTTTGAAGGGGACATCACACTGATTGGTGCCGAAAAAGTGCCCCCCTACCAGCGCCCGCCGCTGTCCAAGGCCTATTTGCTCGGCGAAATGGCCGAAGAACGGCTCTATTTGCGCCCGGCGGCCTTTTATGACGAGCACAGGATTAATTTGCGTCTCGATACCCGCGTGACAGAGATAGATCGCGTGGCGAAAACGATCCGGCTCAGCGACGATACACATCTGTCCTATGATGAGCTTGCCCTGACCACGGGTGCCCATCCGCGCACCCTGCCCGCATCCATTGGCGGCATGCTGGACGGCGTTTTTGCCGTGCGCGATCTGAGCGATGCCGATGCAATGGCCCCCGCGTTCACCGCAGGTAAGCGGGTGCTGATTATCGGCGGCGGGTATATCGGGCTTGAAGCGGCGGCGGTGGCGTCGAAATTGGGGCTACAGGTAACGCTGGTGGAAATGGCGGACCGGATCTTGCAGCGGGTCGCGGCCCCGGCAACGTCCGACTACTTTCGCGCCCTGCACCAAAGCCACGGGGTTGATATTCGCGAAGGCGTAGGGCTTGAGCGACTGTTGGGCGAGGATTACGTCACAGGTGCTGTGCTGACCGATGGCACAACGCTGGAGATTGATTTTGCGGTCGTCGGCGTCGGGATTAACCCTGCGAGTATTCTGGCGGAAAGTGCAGGGCTTGACGTGGGCAACGGCATCACGACTGACAGTCACGGGCGCACGTCCGATCCGCATATCTGGGCTGCCGGTGACTGTGCCTCATGCCTGTTTCACGGCCAGACCATCCGGCTTGAAAGCGTCGGCAATGCGATTGATCAGGCCGAAGCAGTGGCAGTGAATATCGCGGGTGGCGATGAACCTTATGTGCCAAAGCCGTGGTTCTGGTCGGATCAATATGATTGCAAACTGCAAATAGCGGGGCTGAACATAGGGTATTCGGAAGTCTATGTGCGCAAGAGCGATGCGCCGGGCGTGCAATCAAACTGGTATTACAACGGCGACACCCTGCTGGCTGTCGATGCCATGAATGATCCGCGCAACTATATGATTGGCAAGCGTTTGATCGAAGCAGGGCGCAGCCCTGATCCGGCACTGATCACTGATCCCGCAACCGACATGAAAGCCTTGCTGAAACCGTGAGGATCATCGGCGGCACCCATCGGGGCACGGGCTTGGCCTCTGTTGGCCAAGGCGATGCGGCCGCACATTTGCGCCCCACCACGGACCGTGTGCGCGAAAGCCTGTTCAATGTGCTGCAAGGCGGGCGTTTCGGTGATCCGATCAACGGCGCACAGGTGCTTGATCTGTTCGCAGGCACCGGTGCATTGGGGCTTGAGGCGCTGTCACGCGGGGCCGCGCATGTCACATTTGTCGATAACGGGCGCGTGGCGCAGAAATTGATCCGCGAGAATATTACCAAACTGCGCAGGCAGGACGATACGACGGTACTGGGCACAGATACCGCGAAACTGCCACAGGGCACGCCCTGTGCGCTGGTCTTTCTTGATCCGCCCTATGATCAGAACCTCGGTGGCAAGGCGCTGGCCGCGGCAAAGGCCGCAGGGTGGCTTGCCCCTGACGCCCTGGTCGTCTGGGAAGAAAGCCGCGCGCAGATTGCACCGCAGGGCTTTACCACACTCGATCAGCGACGCTATGGCGACACATGGGTAACCTTTCTGCGTCACAACCCCTGACACAAAGCGCTTTGTCTGCCTAAAGCACCTCGGCTGGCGCCACCCACCAATCCATTTTGGCGACCTGAACGATGCGCGCCACCTGACGCGCGGTGGCCATATCTTTCACCAGTCCAAAACACGTAGCCCCTGACCCCGACATGCCCGCGACTGATACCGCAGGCAGGGACCGGAGCTTGGCAATCGCCTCAGTTATCTGAGGGGCGATGGTTTCGGCGGGGGCTTGCAGGTCATTGCGTTGTGCCAAGAGCCAACGGACGAAGCCATCATAGTCGAGTGCAGCGGGCAGTGGTGTCATCGGGCTGCCTTGTTTCGTGGCAAGGCCCTGAAACACCGGACCCGTCGGCACCTCGACAGAAGGGCGCACCAAGACCAGCGCACAGGATGGCAATTGCGCGACCGGCGACAGCACATCACCGATCCCTGACATGCGCAGTGGGCGCGGCGATGACACGCAAACCGGCACATCCGCGCCAAGCGCCACGACCTCGGGCATCATCGCGGGAAGCGGCGCAACGTCCCAAAGCTCTGCCAACATCGCCAGCGTCGTCGCGGCATCCGATGACCCGCTGCCGATGCCTGCCGCGTGGGGCAGATGCTTTTCCAAGGTCAGAGAAGCCCCTTTTGTGACACCCCGTGCTGCGCGCAGCACCTCTGCGGCACGCATCATCAGATTTGTATGGTCTGTGGGCACGCCGGTCGAAAAAGGACCGCTCACAGAGATCCGCAAATCCGAAGCAATCGTCGCGCTAAGCTGATCTGCTACGCCCGCGAAGACGACCAGACTATCCAGCAGATGATAGCCATCGTCCCGCTGTCCGGTGACATGCAGGGTCAGGTTGACCTTGGCGGGGGCGCTGGCCCTAATCGTCGCCACTGGCAACCCGAATGGGGGCGCGCCCCTCATCGACCAAAACCAGATCTAACCCACGCTTCAACTTGTCACGTATACGCAAGGCCTCGTCAGCCTCGGGATCAAACGAAAGGGCGCGATGCCACTGGAACCGCGCTTCGGTCTCGCGGCCAACAGCCCAGAATGCGTCTCCCAGATGATCATTGATCACAGGATCGACCGGTTCGAGCGAGGCGGCCCGTTCGAGATGGAAAACAGCTTCTTCATACCGGCCCAGTTGGAAATAGACCCACCCTAGACTATCCACAATCGCGCCGTTATCAGGCCGTTCTGCAGCCGCTGTTTCAATCATCTCCAGCGCTTCATCCAGCTTTTCGCCACGTTCCACCAGCGAATACCCAAGATAGTTCAGAACCTGCGGGTGATCGGGGCGCAACGCCAGTGCCGCACGGAAATCTGCCTCGGCATCCGGCCATTCATCCATGCGGTGATAGGAAATGCCCC
>CAYZKE010000150.1:4375-7394 GCA_964478505.1 uncultured Loktanella sp. | reverse complement strand
CTCGTAGGGCGAGGCGGTCACGAGCACGACAGTCCAGGGCACATCGCCGTTCACATCACTTGGACGTAAGACAGCGTAAACAGACGGCGTCCGCGCCTGAAGCTCATGTGCGTAAGCCTCAACATCGGACACATAAAGCGTCAGCGGCAGCGTGGCCGCGTGAAACTCCGTCACATCACCGTCTGTACGCAACACTTTCCAGTCGGCGGGCCCAGCGCCCGGCAATACTGCAGAAGCTTTCCAAGCATATTTTACCCAACGGGTCACACCCATTGAGCGCCTGACGACGACGCCAAGCGGCAACGATTGAGAGCCAGGATATTCAAATTTCAAAAGAAAGCCCCATCGGTGTTCTGTGGTATACGCCAGTTTGAACCAGAATCCGCCAAACGAAAAGGACCATTTTTTGTCCAGAATGCCGCACCCAAGCGATGCTGCGTTGCGGCATTTTCCCAAGCCCCCTGCGCACAAGGCATTTCGGCAAACCCCGCACAATCGTTAGGTGAAAAATTGTTTTCATTGCTGCACCTGCAAAATCTGTTGCGGTAGAACCACACCGATATTTGGGTTTACTGTCCCGCATTTTCCTGCCTATTTGCGTCGCGACCTGCGTTCATGAAAATCGGGGAAGACCATGTCGAAAACACTGTTGGTTTGTGACTGCCTCGGATCCCAGAAGGTTGATTCTGCCGCCCTTGAAGCCGCCACAGGTCAAAGCTGTAGCCGCTGTTACTCCAGCCTTTGCACCGATCAGATCGACATTGCGGCGAAAGCAATTGCGCAAGGCGACGTGATGATCGCCTGCCAGCAAGAGGCGCATCGATTCCTCGCCCTTTCCGAAGACATCGACGCTCAGGTGCCCGCCTTCGTTGATATCCGCGACCGTGCGGGCTGGACCGATGATAGCGGCGACGTGACACCAAAGATGGCCGCGCTAATCGCAGAGGCGGCTTTGACCCCACCGGCGCAAAAAGCGTTTGATGTGGTGTCGGAAGGCACATGCCTGATTATTGGCGCAACGGACGTGGCACTCGCCGCTGCAGAAAAGCTGTCAGAGGCGCTTTCAGTCACCGTGCTTCTTGCGCCGGGCACCGAGATTATGCCAAGTCAAAACTACGACACCGTTGTTGGCAATCTGCATCAGGCGAGCGGCACGCTTGGCCGCTTTGAAGTCCGCATCAACGCATTTCAGCAAAGTGTGACAGGCGGGCGCGGCACCCCTGCGATGACCGAGGCGCGCAATGGGGCTGTGTCGGATTGCGACATCATTCTTGATCTCACAGGCGGCGTGCCTCTCTTTCCCGCCCCCGACAAACGTGACGGCTATGTGCGCGCCGACCCCAAAAGCCCCGTAGCCGTGGCGGATGCGATCTTTGCCGCGAGCCAACTGGTCGGGACGTTTGAAAAACCATTCTATGTCCGCTTGGAAACAAGCCTTTGCGCCCATTCCCGCGCCGAAAAACCAGCCTGTTCCAATTGCCTCAATCTCTGCCCCACAGGTGCGATCACATCGGCAGGCGAGCATGTCAGCATTGATCCGATGATCTGCGCCGGATGCGGGGCCTGTTCCGCGGTCTGCCCGTCGGGCGCGATCAGCTATGATGCGCCTTCAGGCGACTTCACCTTCCGCCGGATCAACACATTGGCCAGCAGTTATCGTGCAGCGGGTGGCAAGGATGCCGCGCTTCTGGTGCACGACGAACACGGCGCCGAGATGATCAGCCTTGCCGCGCGTTACGGGCGCGGCCTGCCCGCCCATGTGATCCCTATGCAGGTCGATGCGCTGGCAGGGTTCGGCCACGCCGAGATGGTGGGCGCATTGGCCAGCGGCTTTGCCCGTGTTGATATCTTACTCGCCCCGAAAACCGAACGCGACGCGCTGGTGCCACAGGCGGATTTGGCGAATGCCATTTCGCCGGACAAAGTAGCACTGCTTGATATCGCTGATCCTGATGCGCTGTCGGATCACCTGTTTGATCAGGCAAAAACACCCGCCATCGCCACCCCGATCCTGCCGCTTGGGTCACGCAGGCAAGTGGCGCGGCTGTCGGCAAAGGCGCTGAACCCCGATGTCACGACGCTGCCCTTGCCCGAAAACGCACCCTATGGCGCAGTGATTGTCGACACCGACGCTTGTACGTTATGCTTGGCCTGTGTTTCGCTCTGCCCATCGGGTGCTTTGGGCGATAACTCTGATTTGCCACAGCTGCGGTTCCAAGAAGACGCCTGCCTGCAATGCGGCCTCTGCACCAATGTCTGCCCTGAGAAGGCAATCACCTTGCAGCCGCAGTTTGATTTAACCGATGCCGCCCTGTCCCAGACAGTACTGAACGAGGAAGAGCCTTTTGCCTGTATCGAATGCGGCAGCCTTTTTGGGGTGAAATCAACGGTTGAGCGGATCACCGAAAAGCTGGCGAATAATCATGCGATGTTCTCAAATCCGGCTGCGATCAAGATGATCCAGATGTGCGACAATTGCCGGATCAACGCGCAGTACCACTCGGAAAATAACCCATTCGCAGCGGGCGAACGGCCCCGCCCGCGCACCACGGATGATTACCTGTCCAAGCGCAAAGATCACTGATCTGGCGACCCACAAAAAATAAGGAGAAAACACGATGAGCGAAGACTTTAACATGTCGATGCGTAAGTTCCTGAAACAAGTCGGTGTGACCTCGCAACAGGCCATCGAAGAGGCAATGCGCAAAGCCGGTGACACCAGTGGGCGCAGCTTTGAGGCCAAGGTTGTTCTGACAGTTGACGGGCTTGATCTGGAACATGTCGTGACCGGCAAAATCGAGGGGCAGTCGTAACGTGGCCCTCACCCGTGAAACAGTTCTAGAGATCCTCAAAACGATTGAAGACCCCATCAGCGGCACATCCATCGCCGAGGCCGGGATCGTCAAAGCCCTGACCGTCCAAGACGGCGCCGTGCGTTTCGTGATGGAGGTCAGCGGCAGCCATGCCGAGGCTTACACCGCAATCAAAGACACCGCCGAAGCGCAGATCAAAGCGCTGG
>CAYZKE010000150.1:1086-4229 GCA_964478505.1 uncultured Loktanella sp. | reverse complement strand
AGGCAAAGGTGGCGTGGGAAAATCAACGATTTCCGCGAACCTTGCCTGCGCGCTGGCCGCCGAAGGACGGCGCGTTGGGCTGTTGGATGCCGATGTTTATGGCCCCAGCCAGCCGAGGATGCTGGGTGTGTCGGGAAGACCTGCGTCGCCTGATGGCAAGACTATTCTGCCGATGCGCAACTACGGTGTGACCATGATGTCGCTGGGCCTCATGGCGAACGAGGATCAGGCGGTTGTCTGGCGCGGTCCGATGCTTATGGGCGCGTTGCAGCAGATGCTGACCCAGGTGCAATGGGGCGCGCTGGATGTGCTGATCGTCGATCTGCCCCCCGGCACCGGTGACGTGCAGATGACGCTGGCACAGAAATCGCACCTGAATGGCGCGATCATCGTGTCCACACCGCAGGACATTGCCTTGCTCGATGCGCGCAAGGGCATTGATATGTTTAACCAGCTTGGCACGCCACTGATCGGGATGATCGAAAACATGTCGACGCATATTTGTTCCGCCTGCGGGCATGAGGAACATATGTTCGGCCATGGCGGCGTTGCAAAAGAAGCCGAAAAACTGGGCGTTCCTCTGCTGGCGGAAATCCCGCTGCATATTGATATCCGCCTTGCGGCAGATGGCGGTGCACCGATTGTAGTGTCCAAGCCTGACAGCAGCCAAGCGGCCGCCTTCCGCCAAGTGGCCCGCGACCTGATTGCCAAAGGTCACGCATGAGCGGTCCGTCGTTTCCACCGCTCTTTACAGGGCAGGATGCGGCGGGAGGCGATCCCTTCGCGCTTGCCTGTGCGACGGCTGAGGCAGGGTGTGATGCAGGTCTTGTGATCTATGATCTTGCGCCGGATCGTTTGCGCGCGGCGATTGTTTTCGCACCTGACGTCCCGCTGGCGAAAGCAGCAGTGATGCTTCCCATCTGCGGCGTCGGGTTTCAGAACGCCCTTGGCACATTGGCCCCGCCCGAGGTCAGCGTGCATCTGGGTTGGGAGGGCACAATCTACGTCAACGGCGGGCGCTGCGGTGCTTTGCAAATGGCCGCCCCCGGCCAGCCACAGGACGAACCCGATTGGTTAGTGATTGCGCTGGAACTTGCCCTTTGGCCACCCAGCGAAGACACTGGCCTGACACCTGACGAAACCGCCCTCTATGCCGAAGGCTGCGCCGAGGTTGATGCGATCACCCTTGTCGAATCCTGGGTACGTCACACGTTGGTTGGCATTAACACTTGGGCCGACACCGGCACCGCAACGCTGCACCGCGAATGGAGCGGCCTCGCGCATGGATTAGAGGGCAACATCACGGTCAAAGGCCAGACCGGCACCTACACCGGACTGGACGAAGACCTTGGCCTTTTGCTCAAGATCGCAGACAAGATAGAACTGGTCCCACTGACCCAAACCCTGACGAGGCCCACATGAAACTTGCCCGCGCCATTCATTTTGACGAAAGCGATTCCCGCGTGTTCCATAATCCGGCACGCACGGGCGAATGGTGCATTTCAGGGGGATTTGAATTCTCCAACTGGAGCGAGGCAGACTTGATGGGCAAAGCCAAGCAGGCCTTTTCCAACGGCTGGATGGGCTGCGAAACCTTCGGGCGCGTCAGCTTTGTTGCAGTGACACAAATTGAGGCGCAGGAAAGAGACGCCATTGCAGGCCTATTGGCGCGGCATTTCGTCGATATCTACGGCGCGCCCTCGCTTGAGGCCGCGCACGCCGTGGCTTTGGAAGAAATCGACCAAATGGCCGAGCTTTGCGCCGATCATGACCCCAACACCCTACTCACCGTCGCGCGCGAGTTGACCGAGGCCGGCGTCAGAGAGACCTACCGCGTGATCGAACCACAAGACGCCGACCTCACGCAGTTTGCTGTGCACGGCTCACTGGATGAGCCGCACACGCATTGATCACTCAGCCGTGGCGTTGAACACAAACAGCTTTTCACCGTTGATCGTATAGTCATTGATCAGGGCCGCAGCACGCGGGCTTGTCAGCCATGTTTCCAGCGCCATCGCCAGATCATTGCGGACATTGGCGTTCTTGCCGGGATCAACCGGAAGATACGCGTATTGGTTGAACAGCACAGGGTCACCGGAATAAAGCAGCGCCAAATCCGCCTTGTTGGCAAAGTTCAGCCAGCTCGCCCGATCCGAGAGAACATACGCGTCCATCGCGGCGGCGGTGTTGAGCGCCTGCCCCATGCCCGCACCCACGGGGCGGTACCAGCCATCAAAGCCTTCAACATTCAGCCCCGCTGCCGCCCAAACCGAAAGCTCTGCTTTATGTGTGCCGCTGTCATCGCCACGACTGACGAAAGGTGCGGCAGTATCAGCGATACGTTGCAGCGCATTTGCAGCGCTTTCAGCGTCGGCAATGCCAGCGGGGTCCGCCGCAGGGCCGATCAGGACAAAATCATTATACATGATTTCACGCCGGTGCGTGCCATGGCCTGCGGCGACGAACGCCTCTTCGGCAGGGCGCGAATGGACCAAGACAGCATCGACATCGCCCGCCTCACCCAGCCGCAGCGCCTGACCGGTACCGACGACCAGCAACTGCAGATCAATATCAAGATCTTCCTTGATCGCAGGCAACAGCACTTCGGCCAACCCCGAGCTATCAAAAGACGTGGTCACCGCCATCCGCATGTCTTCGGCCACAGAAGTCGTGGCCCAGATCGCCATAACAAACGCCAAAATACCCTTGATCATGTCACAATATCTCCTCTTAGAAACGCGGCCAGTTCTTTGGTTCGCGAACGCGTAAATGCAACCTCTGCTTCGCTGACATCATGGACCTTGCCATGCAACATAAATATCAGATCACGCGCAAGGCGGCGGGCCTGCCCCATATCATGCGTGGACATCACAAGGCGGGTTCCGGCGGCAGACGTTTCCTGCAAAAGCGCCTCAATCTCGCGTGTGGTATGGCCATCAAGGTTGGTGCAAGGCTCGTCCAGAAACAGAACCTGCGGTTTGCGGATAAGGGCACGCGCGATGGCAAGTTTCTGCCTCTCACCCCCCGAAAGGCGCGTCGCAGGGCTATTGCCGCGATCACCAAGGCCGATGCGGTTCAGCCAATAGGCCACCTCTTCAGTAATCTGCTGTTTTGAAGCACCCAACAACTGTAGCGGATAAGCC
>CAYZKE010000150.1:0-1057 GCA_964478505.1 uncultured Loktanella sp. | reverse complement strand
TTGCGCGGGATCATCGTGCTGCCAGGTGACAGTGCCACTCGTCACCCGCTCAATCCCGTGCATGACGCGCAACAGCGTGGTTTTGCCAGCACCATTGGGCCCGATAATGATCGTCGGGCCACCCACATCAAGCACAAGGTCCGTCGGGCCAATGACAACCTTGCCGCGGCGACGCACCAGCACTTGGGTCAGGGTGAGTGGAAACATCTGTGTCACCAGCGCCCCTCCCGCTCGGTCTGCGACAAGGTATGGATCGCAAGGTTCACAAAAATCGCCAGCCCGATCAGGACAAAGCCAAGACCAAGCGCCAGCGCAAAATCACCCTTGCCGGTTTCCAGCGCAATGGCGGTGGTCAGGACGCGGGTGACATGATCAATATTACCGCCGACGATCATGATCGCCCCTACCTCGCCAATCGCGCGGCCAAATCCGGCAAGTGCCGCCGTCAGCAAATTGCGCCGCCCATCCCAGATCAACGTCAAAATGCGCTGCCGTTTCGACGTGTTCAGCGAGATCAGCAGGTCGTGATACTCGGCCCATAATTCGCGCATGGATTGGTGGGCAATTGACGCAATGACCGGCGTGATGATGATGACCTGCGCGATGATCATGGCCGTGGGCGTGAACAAGAGGTCGAGCACACCAAAAGGACCAGAGCGCGACAAAAGGATATAAACGACCAGGCCGACAACGACAGGCGGCAGGCCCATCAAAGCGTTGATCAGCGAGATGACAAAGCGACGGTAGCGGAACCGCTGGACCGCGAGGAAAGTGCCCAAAGGGATCGCAATCACAGAAGCAATGACCAGCGCGCTCAACGTCACGCGGAGCGAGCGCAGACTGATGTCCCAAAGCTCGGCGTCGAATGTGACCACCAGCCAGAATGCCGCTTTGAGACCCTCAAGAATTTCAACCATGGAGGCGTGCGCTTACCCTATTGCTTGGGCGGCCAACCTCAGGTTTTCAGGCGGAAAACACAAGTCTCAATCACGGCACAGGGCGGGCGACAAGGCGATATCTATTGAAAGGACTGGTGCCGCTGATAGGACTCGAACCT
>CAYZKE010000149.1:0-7403 GCA_964478505.1 uncultured Loktanella sp. | reverse complement strand
CGATCTCCATCATCGGGCCGTGGGTGATGTTTGCCATACCCGCCGCTGCATCGACGGCATTGATGGTGCCTGACACTTCCATTGGCGGGGCAATCGGTTCGGCGGACGCAAGGATCATCGTCATGCCATCCGGGCGGGCGAAGGTCAGGGTCACCTCCTGCCCAGTGATCAACGCCGCAGGATCGAGTGCCTCGTCCAAGGCGAAGCCCATGGTCATGCCGGGCATCCCGATCTCGACAATTGGTCCGTGCGCGATCGTGGCCATGCGGGTCTCAGGATCAACGCTCTCGATGGTCCCGGACACCACAATCGGCGAGGCCGCAGCATCTTCTTTCCCTGCTTCCATCGGTTCAGGCATGCTCATCTCATTGTCGCTGATCATCCCATCGCCGCGCACGGCGACGATTGTGAAGAGCCCATCCTCCCCTTTGGACAAATCAAACTCGACGGGCTGATCGAGCGGCACCTCTGCCACGTCGAACCCTGCGACTGGCATGTCCATCTGCATTGAAGGCCACCCCAATTCCGGGATCGGATCATGAGATAGTGTCAGTTTGCCATCCGCCGTAACGGCCATGACAGTTCCTGTGCCTGTTGCGGCAATTCCATCGTCGCTGCCAAGCTCGATCAGGCTGAGCAACCCGTCCGCGCCGCGTGCCGCGCGGAACGCCACCTGCAGACCCGGTTCCAACCGGCCCAGCGGAATATCGGCGCGCAGTGGAAAACGCGATGTCATCGCAGGCCAATCCAGCGCGTCCAGTGCCGCATGTCTGATCGTGGCGCTGCGGTTTTCGATATCGAGCGCAATCAACTCGCCTGTCCCGCGCGCAGGAGCCTCATCCGTCGGTGCCATTCGCATCAGACCAGCGCTCAAAGCGCTCTCGCTGTCGATCAAAAACTGAGCGGAGGCCACGACTTCTTCACCGGGGGCAAGGCCCTGCACGACTTCCGTCCGGCCGCCTCCGCCAAAATTGTCCCGCAAGCCCGTTGTGATCAGGCGGGGCTTGAACGTGCCCTCTCCGGTTTTCAAAATGACGCGTTCGGCAGCGCCTGTGCGAATGATCGCCTCGGTCGGAACCGTCAGCGCCATGCGGGTCTCGTTCGGGATCAAGCTGACATTGCCGAACATGTTGGGCCTGAGCAGCCCTTCGGAATTGTCGAACCGCAGGCGCACGGGCAGCGTGCGGGTCTCGGCATCAAGCTCGGGATAGACGTAATCGACCACGCCCTCGAAGGTGCGTCCGTGCAAGTGCTCGAACCGCGCGACGGCACGCATATCTTCGGTCATGCGGGCGATGTCGCGCTCGAACACATCGACGATCAGCCAGACGGCACTGAGGTCGGTCAAAGAGACGGCGCGAACACCAGGTTGCAGGAACATCCCATCTGCTGCCTCGAGGGAGATGACCACCCCGTCCTGCGGGGCCAAAACCTCAATGTTACGCGCAAGCACACCTTCGGCTTCGATCCGGGCGATCTGGTCGTCCGACATGCCGAGGCTCCGCAAACTGCTGCGGGCGGCTTCGAGGATGCGGGGGTCGCCATCTTCAACCGCGCGCACCAGATCGCTGCTGGCAGAGCCGATCTGGGGCGAGAACATTTCGAATAGGACGTCGCCCTTGCGCACCGGATCACCGACGGCGCGGACGTTCAACGCCTCGATCCAGCCCTCGACGCGGGTATGCACATGGCTTGTCAGGTGTTCGTCATAGCCCACGAAACCCACCGTCTCGATCCGCTGCGAAATCTCGGCGGTCTGCGCAATCGCGGTGCGGACACCGATCGCATTGATCTCGGCCGCTGAAAGCGTCACCTCGGATGGATCGCCGGAGGGCTCCTCACCTGCAAAGACTGGCACCAAATCCATTCCCATGGGGGATTTGCCGGGACCCGGCTGCCGGAAATTGGCATCCATCGGAGCAACCCAATAGAGGATTTCTGGCCCCGTCGACCCGGCCATGTCCGAAGGATTGAAGTACAGTCTTTCCAGATAGATGCCACCAGCAACCCCGGCGGCAAGCGCCAGAATGCTCAGGGCTGAATATCGTCCACGCATTGTTGCCTCGACCCCAGTTCCGACAACGGAACTGTTTCTAATCAATTGCAGTCGCGCAGTCGCAGGATGCGGCCGCGGTTCGGAAATCAATCAGACGTGTCTTGGGGGTCGATCTTGGGAGGAGTCGGCGCTCGAAGTCATAAGCCTGCCGCGATCCAGCAATGTGGAGTCGGGCAATAGCATGCCCGCCGCGACGATCTCCGATGACGGGAACGTCATGTGAAAGCAGCATGTTGAAAGCACGCAGTGCGCACACTTTTCCTGTGACACACCATTTTCTTGGGCGGTTTCGGCAGTGTTCGCCATCTTTGCCAAGTGCATCGGACAGTCACTCTCTGCACCCGACATGACTTGGTGGTGCGCCTGACTATCGAACATAGAGGCAGCGGCATGTGCAGAAGGCGATATGAGCTGAAAAACGAACACCAAGATCAGGAGCAAAAGCCCCATCGGTCGCAAAGCCGACCCGATCCCGAATCTT
Organism: uncultured Loktanella sp.; assembly: GCA_964478505.1. Classification (GTDB taxonomy): domain Bacteria; phylum Pseudomonadota; class Alphaproteobacteria; order Rhodobacterales; family Rhodobacteraceae; genus Yoonia. Next base: position 4,866 of record CAYZKE010000149.1, on the reverse strand, counting down.
TCATTCAGCCATGTCATGCAGAGGTCATCCAGTGTTCAAGACCGAAATGCAAGTCAGATCAGCGTGAACGGGCTGATCAGCGAAGATCTGCGAACGCCAAGGCCTTGCAAATAAAAGCTGATTGATCGTTCACACGAAACGCTTTCAAGGTCTGCCGTATCCAACGTGTCATCGTTTTCCTTTTTTGTTTGGAACCTTCCATCGCAGGAATGTTGTTTGTTTCCAAAGGCTGCAGTTTGGAGAATGAAAAATGAGCTATACGAGATTCATTTCAATGATCGTCACATCGACGGTCGTAATGTTCGGGTTAATGTATCTGAATACATATGCGTTGGGACACATCCAGTTCAGCGAAACACGGACGTATATGGCGCTTTACATGGGTGCGGTGATGGCAGTCATAATGCTGCTTTTCATGTGGGGCATGTATAAAAAGAAAGCGTTCAACTACGCCATCATCGGATCGAGCGTGGTTGTCTTTGCCGTATCGCTCTTCTTACTGCGATCACAAACAACCGTTCAGGATGTGTCTTGGATGCGGGCGATGATTCCGCACCACTCCATTGCGATCTTGACCAGTGAGCGCGCGGAAATCTCTGACCCACGAGTGCAGCGACTTGCCCAAGACATCGTTGAAGCGCAACGCCTCGAGATTGCGGAAATGAATGCCTTGATCGCTGACCTTCAGGGAGGACCGCCCGCGACGCCGGAAATAGATGGGCGATGAGGCGGCCTTGACCTTCCAGTCACTGGAAGGACTATGTTGAGCCTATGGAGGACCTGAGCATGTCGGAGACAGCACTCGCCGAGAAAATCATCACGCGCGATCCCGTATGCGGAATGACAGTCGACGCGGACGCGGACAAACCGCGTCTGGAGCATGATGGGCATGTCTATCATTTCTGCCACGACGGATGCAGGGACAAGTTCGTCAAAGATCCCGAGGCGTATATCGAGGCGACCGATCCCGTTTGTGGGATGACCGTCACGCGGGCGACAGCGCAGTTTCTGTCAAAACATGCAGGTGATCGTTTCTATTTCTGCTCGGAACGCTGCCAGCACAAGTTCGATGAAGCTCCCAACGACTATCTGGGGGATCGTGCCGAGAGTGAACCGATGCCGGAAGGCACCATGTACACCTGCCCGATGGACCCTCAGATAGTTCAGGAAGGCCCGGGTGACTGTCCGATATGCGGCATGGCCCTTGAGCCGATGATGCCCACGACTGATGCAGGACCGAACCCCGAACTGGTCGACTTTCGACGCAGGCTCTGGATTGGAGGACCATTGGCGCTAGCCGTCCTCGCGCTTGAAATGGGTGGGATGATCGGCATTCCATGGGCTGGGTGGTTCGGCGCTGAAACCGTCCGCTGGCTTCAGTTCCTGCTCGCTTCACCGGTTGTCCTCTGGATCGCGCTTCCATTCTTCAAGCGTGGCTGGTCGTCGATCGTGACCGGCAATCTCAACATGTGGACGCTGATCGCGATTGGCACGGGTGCCGCCTATGCCTTCAGCCTCGTTTCTCTCCTCGCACCGGGTATTTTCCCTGCCAGTCTATTGGGCGATCACGGTCCGCCACTCTACTTCGAGGCTGCGGCCGTGATCCTTATCCTTGTCTTGGTCGGGCAGGTGATGGAGCTGACGGCCAGAGAACGGACCGGTGACGCGATCCGCGCACTCATGGATTTGGCTCCCAAGACGGCGCGACGCGTGACGGATGCTGGCGACGAAGATGTAGCACTTGATGACGTGGTCACAGGCGACAAGCTACGGGTGCGGCCCGGTGAAGCTGTGCCCGTGGATGGAATTGTATACGAAGGCCGATCATCAGTAGATGAAAGCATGCTCACCGGGGAACCTGTCCCGGTCGAGAAGGCTGCGGGAGACGCGGTCACGGGCGGCACTCTCAACAAGACCGGTTCGTTCGTGATGACAGCGGAGGCCGTGGGCAGCGATACGGTGCTTTCAAGGATCGTTGCAATGGTTGCGAGTGCTCAGCGTTCGCGCGCGCCAATCCAGGCGATGGCAGACCGGGTGGCAGGCTACTTCGTGCCGATCGTCATCGGTATTGCAGTGCTGGCTTTCGTTGTCTGGATGGTCATCGGCCCAACACCAGCACTCGGCTATGCGGTTGTGGCTGCCGTCAGCGTTCTGATCATCGCTTGCCCCTGTGCCCTCGGGCTAGCCACACCGATGTCGATTATGGTGGCAACTGGACGGGGCGCTCAGGCAGGTGTCCTGATCCGAGACGCAGAGGCGCTGGAACGATTTGCAAAGGTGGATGTTCTCGTGCTCGACAAGACAGGCACGTTGACGGAAGGAAGGCCGACTCTGACGGATGTTGTCGCCTTGGGCGATAAGACAGAGGAAGAGGTGTTGGGGTATGCGGCAGCTCTTGAACGCGGCTCAGAGCACCCTCTTGCCGAGGCTATCCTGAAAGGTGCCGGGGAGCGCGGGGCCGGGAAGCTGGACCTAGCGGATTTCAGTGCGGTCACTGGCAAAGGTGTCCGCGGCAGAATTGACGAAACCGAAGTCGCCCTTGGCAACACGGCACTGATGCAAGGCCTCGGCGTCGACATTTCTGCTGTCAAAGATCAACTGGCCGCGTTCCAGAACAGCGGAAAAACCGCCATGCTCCTGGCTGCAGACGCTAAACTTGCCGGGATTGTCGCAGTTGCCGACCGGATCAAAGACACGACACCTGCGGCCATTCGTGATCTGCATGCAGCCGGTCTCAAGATCATCATGGCGACAGGAGACAGTCAGGGCACCGCAGACGCCGTCGCCAGAGACCTCTCGATAGATGAAGTGCGTGCCGAGGTCTCGCCCGAAGACAAGGCGGATCTGATCGCGGAACTGAAAGCGAAGGGATATTCGGTTGCCATGGCTGGGGATGGCGTGAACGACGCGCCCGCCCTTGCGGCGGCGGATGTCGGCATCGCAATGGGCACTGGCGCGGATGTTGCGGTGGAGAGCGCTGGCGTCACCCTGCTGAAGGGCGACCTCGGCGGCATCGTGCGTGCGCGGGTTCTGGCGCAAGCCACGATGCGCAATATCCGCCAGAACCTGTTTTTCGCTTTCATCTACAACACGGCGGGCGTCCCGATTGCAGCGGGCATCCTGTTCCCAGTTTTTGGCGTGCTTCTGTCACCCATGATTGCTGCGGCGGCAATGAGCCTGTCGTCGGTATCCGTGATCGGTAACTCGCTGAGGCTGCGAGGTATCAAATTGTGAAGCTGGTCGTCTCAATCGGAATCGCGACTGCACTGGCGGGTATGGTTGCATTCTTTTTCTTTGACGCAGGTCCGCAGACCTCTGTAACCAGTGGAGACTATCTGCCGAACCTTGCGCGCGGTGAAGCGGTCTATGCGGAGGCATGTGCTTCATGTCATGGCGCAAATCTAGAAGGGCAACCGAATTGGAAATCGCCGGGACCAGATGGACGTCTACCTGCACCACCGCATGACGAAACCGGTCACACATGGCACCATCCAGATCGATTGCTGCTTCAAATCACCGCTTTGGGCACTGCAGCCGTGGTCGGAAATGGATATGAAAGCAACATGCCTGGTTTTGGCGAAATGTACTCAGAAGATGAGCTTCGAGACGTGCTGGCATGGATCAAAACCCAATGGCCCGATCGTGAGCGCGACCACCAAGTGCAAGTCACCGCGCAGGACAGCCAAAGCAATTGACATGCGTTGACCGCCAGGTTCGTATTACAGGAATAAGCCGCTATGAGACGAGGCGCACACGTCCGCGCGCCGGCCTAATCACCCGCCCTTGTTTCTCAAGTCTGGCGAGTGCCCGGTAAAGTGCAGGTGCCGTCACATCCAGATCCTGCGCCAATGAAAGAAGCGGAACGTCTTCGGGCAAATCATCATTCTCATCCACCACCTCAATGAGCCTCGCGATAATGCCCTCGGTCAAAGGCTTGGTTGCCCTCAGTTCGAGCAATCGTCGGGACTGCATCAGCGACTTTGACAAATAAGCAGCAAAGCGCTGTGCGAGGTCAGGTGACGTCGCCAAAGCATCCAGAACGGCCTTCCGAGGCAATAGATCGACTGCGGCTGGTGTGCGTGCGACAGCGTCGCAATGGCAGGATTCAGCAAAAAGGGATGCTTCAGCGAAGGTTTCGCCCTGCCCTGCCGCGTGAATGCGTATCGAACGCCCCGTCTCGGACCACCTGACCAGATCAATCCGGCCTTCATGCACCTTCATGAAACCCGGGCTCGTTTCTCCTTGGCGAAATAGGACTTCACCAGCGTTCAGCATCACCCGCCTTGCTTTGGCCGGTGCGCAATTATGGCTCAGTTCAGCAAAAAAATCGACAGTCGACATGACCATAATCATATTCGCATAGAGCGCTCGACGCTACCTATCATCCCAACCAAGAAAGGAAACTCCTGTGAAAGTTCTGTACCTCCCTTGCCTTATCCTGACTTGGACGCTTGCGACGGCGAGTACGACGTCAGCCCAGCACAGTGATCATCAAAATCATGGAAGCATGCATTCGACCACGACCATGCCAACGGAACCGGGCGATGCCTCTTTTGCCGCAATTAGCGAGATTGTGAAAATATTGGCACAAGACCCGGACACCGATTGGGAGCGCGTTGATATCGACGCCTTGCGCGTTCACTTGGTCGACATGACCCAGCTAATTCTGGGCGCGAGCGTTGAAACGGAAGAGATACCGAATGGCCTTCGAATGACAATATCGCGGTCGGGCCGTCCGGGGGGAGCCGCATCCCGCATGGTCCCCGCGCATGGTCCCGTCCTTGCGAGTGAAACCGGTTGGTCATCGATAGTCGTTTCCAACGAAGGATTGATCACTTGGACCGTGACCGACCCTGAAGACGGCGA
>CAYZKE010000148.1:0-7418 GCA_964478505.1 uncultured Loktanella sp. | reverse complement strand
ACCATCGCCTATGACCGGATGCTGGCAAACCGCGACCAGTTGCAGCTCAGCCTGATATCACAGCGCAATGAGGCAGGACCGGAAAATTCTTTCGACGAATATCAGATTGGTATCGGTTATCTGCTGGACGAACCTGTCTTGGGGGCACAAATTTCCACGTCACTCAACATCGGGTTCCGCACATTCGAGGAATTCACAACCACACTCGACGGCCGCGATGATCACTTCTATCTGGGCTCGGTCACAGCCGTGTTCGAAGACGTCAGCTACTTTGGTTTCTCCCCCAGCGTGACGGTCTCGGGTGCGCGTACACACTCAACCGCCGAGGAAAACACATCAGCGGCAGCACAGATTCTTTTCGGGGTCGCATCGCGGTTCTAAAGACAGGACCGATTGGCATTTGCATCACCACAGCAAAGCCCAGTATGCACAGGCCATGACAACACCCTTTGAAATCTTCATGGTCTGCACCCCCGGTTTTGAACAGGCCCTCCTCGCCGAGGCGCTGGAGAACGGCTTTGCCGACGCACAGATCACCGCAGGCGGGATCACGATCACCGGCACATGGGAGGACGTCTGGCGCGCCAACCTTGTTATGCGCGGGGCCACGCGAATATTGGCGCGCGTGGGAAGCTTTATGGCATTCCATCTTGCCCAACTCGATAAACGGGCGCGGAAATATCCATGGGGTGACGTGTCGCGTCAGGACGTACCTGTACGGGTCGAGGTCAGTACCTCAAAGAAATCAAAGATCTACCATGCAGGTGCCGCAACCCAGCGGATCGAGACCGCGCTGAAAGAGAGCCACGGCATGACAATCGCGGCGGACGCGCCGGTGGCACTCAAAGTCCGCATCGACGACAACCGTGTCACAATCAGCGTCGATACCTCTGGCGAGAGCCTCCACAAGCGCGGTCACAAAGAGGCAGTCGGGAAAGCCCCGATGCGCGAGACACTGGCCGCACTGATGCTGCGTGAATGTGGTTATACGGGAAACGAACCCGTGCTCGACCCGATGTGCGGCTCAGGCACTTTTGTGATCGAAGCCGCCGAAATCGCCTGCGGTCTCTTCCCCGGCCGCAGCCGCGACTTTGCCTTCCAGCAACTCGCAACCTACAAAGACGACAGCTGGCGTAAGGTGGGTGAAACCCGCGCGCCCACCCAGCATTTCCACGGCAGCGACCGTGACGCAGGCGCCATCCGCATGGCCACCGCCAATGCCGAACGGGCCGGCGTGGCCGACCACATCACCTTCCAGAACCTCTCCGCCACCGACATCAAACGCCCCGAAGGCCCACCGGGTCTGATCATCTGCAACCCGCCCTACGGCGGACGGATCGGCAACCAGAACATGCTCTATGGTGTCTATGCAGGTCTCGGCGAGGCGATTAAACGCGAATTCACGGGCTGGCGGGTCGGCTTGGTCACAAGCGAAGCAGGCCTCGCCAAAGCATCAGGCCTGCCTTTCAAACCCAAAGGCCCCACCATTCCACACGGTGGGTTGAAGGTTTGGCTCTTCCAGACGGGTACACTCTAAGCCCTGTTATTACTGGCCCGAAAATATCCCCGCCGGAGGCTCCTGCCCTCTCAGACCGTCACACCCTGACGTTTGACCTCAATCCCTGCTGCCTGCATCGCTGTCGCCGCAATATCCACCGCCGTCAGCCCTGCATCCGCATACATTGCATCCGGTGCAGCGTGATCAATATAGCGGTCCGGCAGCGTCATCGTCCGCACCTGACAGCGCCCGTCCAGCAGTCCGTCGTTGGCCAGATCATGCAATACCATCGCGCCGAAACCGCCACGCGCGCCCTGTTCGACCGTGATCAGCGCCTTGTGATTGCGCAAGAGTTGCCGGATCAGCGCATGGTCCAGCGGCTTGGCAAAACGCGCGTCGGCAATCGTGGCCGTCACACCTTGTGCAGCCAGTTTCTCGGCGGCTTTCCGGCATTCAGCCAGATGCGCGCCAAAGCACAGGATCGCCACGTCCGATCCTTCCTGCACGATACGGCCCTTGCCGATCTCGATCAGGTTGCCGCGTTCCGGCAGCTCGAGCCCTACGCCTTCACCACGCGGATAGCGGAACGCAATCGGACCCTCATCATAGGCGGCGGCAGTCCGGACCATATGCATCAGTTCCAACTCGTCCCCTGCAGCCATCACAACCATGTTCGGCAAAGCGGACATAAATCCGATATCGAAGGCCCCCGCATGGGTCGGGCCATCGGCACCCACCAGTCCTGCACGGTCAATCGCAAAGCGAACCGGTAGGTTCTGCAGGGCCACATCATGCACCACCTGATCATAACCACGCTGGAGGAATGTCGAATAGATCGCACAGAACGGTTTGAGCCCACTTGCCGCCATACCGGCCGCAAAAGTCACACCGTGTTGTTCGGCGATCCCCACATCAAACACGCGGTTCTTGAACCGTGCGCCCATGATATCGACACCGGTGCCAGAGGGCATCGCAGCAGTGACAGCCACAATAGCAGGGTCCATCTGTGCTTCGGTCGCCAGCGCAGTGCCAAAGACCTTGGTATAGCTTGGCGCGTTGGGGCGCGATTTCGCCTGCGCACCACTCTCCACATCGAATTTCGATACGCCATGCCCGCGGTCCGCACTGGTTTCGGCGGGGGCATAGCCCTTGCCTTTCTTGGTGCAGACATGGATCAACACAGGTCCTGTTGCACGGGTGCGCGCCGCGCGCAGTACCGGCAAAAGCTGGCGCATATCATGGCCGTCAATCGGGCCAACGTAGGAAAAGCCCAGCTCTTCGAACAAGGTGCCGGACCCACCGGTCTGCATCCCTGTGACCAGATGGCGCGCACGGCGGGCGTGGTCACGCAGCGGGCCGGGCAAGGCGGCCTCGAACCCTTCGGCCATCTTGTGCAATTCACCCATGGGCGAGGCATAGAGACCGGACAGATATTTCGACATCGCGCCCACTGGCGGCGCAATCGACATCTCGTTGTCGTTGAGGATCACGAACAAACGGCGGCCCTCCGCGCCCGCGTTATTCATTGCCTCATAGGCCATGCCCGCACTGATCGACCCGTCACCGATCACGGCAATTGCGTCACCTGTTGGCATCCCCATGTCACGGCCAACGGTGAAACCGAGTGCGGCAGAGATTGACGTGCTGGAATGTGCCGCCCCAAAAGGATCATAGTCGCTCTCGGCACGTTTGGTGAAACCCGACAAACCGCCCTCTTGGCGCAGGGTGCGGATCCGGTCGCGGCGACCAGTGATCACCTTATGCGGGTAACACTGGTGTCCGACATCAAAGATCAGTTTGTCGCGCGGGGTGTCAAAGACAGCGTGGATCGCCACGGTCAATTCGACAACACCTAGCGAAGACCCAAGGTGTCCGCCCGTTTCCGACACGGCCGAGATCACCTCTGCGCGGACATCATCAGCCAAATTGGCGAGAGCGGTATCGTTCATGCGGCGCATGTCGGCAGGGCCGGAAACGCTATCGAGGAAGGGTGTATGAGGACGGATGGTCATGACGGCACCTTTGTGGTAAATAAAAAAGCGCCGCAAAAGGGTTTCCCCGATTGCGACGCTAGTCTCCTGTAGCCAACAGGAAGGGAACTGGGGTCGAAACCCCAATATCGGGCCAGCCAGGGAGGGTAGCCCGATGGCGCTGGAACAGGCGGGGCGTCGCGCGCCGCCTGCTCCGATCTCGCTAGACTTGTGCGACCTCGGGGGCCGCTTCGATCATCAAGGATGACCGGTTGATGGGATCAGGCGTGTCGCGGCTTTCTTCGGGAAGGATGCGGCCAATAAAGGCCATCGCTGCAATCACAAACCAGATCGCCAGAACAAAGATCGCGGCGTAACCCGCCCCCTTGAGCATCAAGAGCGTAATATCGGCGGTCAGCCTGCTCTTTTCGCTCATTTCGAGGATGTTGTCGTTTTTCATCATCTCTCTCCTTAGTTTACTGGCGCATAGCCGTGGACTTGCGCCCAGACGAACCAGTTATCAACAACCGTACCGGTCAACAGGATCCCGATACCGCCGGTCAGCGTTGTCAGGACTGCGAACCACCACGCCCAGCGGTGGATACCTTCCATGGTGGCGTTAAAGCCCATGGTCCAGCGCCAGAAGAGTGCGGCACGCTCGGTTGCGGTACCGCGGTCCACGATCTGTTCGATCTCGCGCTCACCGCCAAAGCGGCTTACGGCAAGGATCGTCGCACCGTGCATCGCAAACAGCAGGGCAGACCCATAGAGGAACGCAATGCTCAGAGCGTGGAACGGATTGTAGAACAGGTTGCCATATGTGATCGAAAACAGGTTCGTCCAGTCAAGGTGCGAGAAAACGCCATAGGGGACCATTTCAGACCAGTCGCCCATCAGGATCGGACGGAACAGACCCAGCACCAGGAACAACCAGATCGCAGAGGCGAAGGCCCATGCCACGTGCTTGCCCATGCCCAGTGCTTCGGCGCGCAGGTAGGTGCGTACCCACCATGTCAGCACCGAGATCAGCAGGAAGAAGGACGCGATCATGAAGTAACCGCCGTCATTCATGGGTGGCATGCTCAGACCGTACCCCGGTGAGGGTGGATCCAGCGACAGCCAGAACAGATCCCGCAGGAAGATCGCAGGGTTATAGTCGGCCTGCGCCCAGAAGGACAAACCCACCATGATGAACCAGATTGCACCGGTTGCCAGTGAGATGACCCCGAAGGACCCCAGATAGATCGGACCCAACTGCGCGTTGCCAAAGAGACCGGCAAGCTTGGAGAACCCGGTGGTGGTTCCGCGATCAATCGCGGTTCCGTCAGGTCCGGGGAGGCCCATTTCGGGCGGCCCCTGTACTTGAACCTGTGTGAAGATGTTTTGATATTCAGCCATTTTTCATATCCTCCTACAGATCGACCCACCAAGGGAGCTCATAGTACCAGTCCCACCAGACGATCCATTCTTCGAACCAGATGGTGCCGGAAATCACGATACAAATCGCAGACCAGAAACCCGCATTCAGCGCCAGAAACAGACCGAGGCGGTGAATCCCCAATGGCCCGATCGAATAGCCGATCAGATCGCGGAAATACGTGTCTTCATGATCAGGTGACTTGATCTCTTGGCCCTTGCCCGGGTTCACGGCCGACAACACCAGTGATCCGTGCAGCGCAAGTGCGAGACAGGTGGTGAAGAAGAACGTGATCGCGATCATATGGACCGGATTGTAGTGGAAGTTCCCGTAGGTGTAGCCCACGTTGTTCACCCAATCGAGGTGGCTGAAGATGCCGTAAGGGAACGCATGCCCCCAAGCACCCAGCAGAACCGGACGTATCACAACAAGCGTGACGTAGGCAAAGATCGCCACACCGAATGCAAAGGGCACGTGATAGCCAATGCCGAGTTTTCGGCAGATCTCGACCTCACGCATCATCCAGCTGACAAAAGCACCAATGGCACAGATCGTGATGATCTGCCAAAGACCGCCCTCCATCAACGGGGCTGCACCCAGACCGTACTCAAGCGGCGGCGGGTCAATCGAAATCAACCACGGGTTCCATGTGGGGCCCTGGCTGGCCCCGTAAAATATCAATATTGTCCCAAGGACGGCGAAAAAGAACGTCGTGACCCCGAAGAAGCCAACATAAAATGGCCCCACCCAAAAGTCGAACAGATCACCGCCTACCAATGTCCCGCCACGGACCCGGTATTTTCTCTCGAAGCTGAGCTGTGCCATCTTCCAATCTCCATTCTAGACAGGCCCTGCATCCGCGTTCCGGTGCGCCCTATCTTCATCAATGTCGGTGTTTGCTACGGGCGGAACCGGCCCGCCCGTAGCGTGATTTATTCAGCAAAGCTGATTACATTCCGCCAAAGGCGAGCTGGAACCAGTTTGTGCTTTCATTGCTCAACAGAACGAGGTGAATCATTGCTGCAAGCAGGAACAGGAATACGCCCTGAGCCACGAAAACGCGGCGTGGGTCGAATACCAACCAGATCTTATAGAACTGTGCCATTTGCTAATTCTCCTACCAGCTGAACCAAGGAAGCTTGATGTACGTCAGTACGTGAGCAACCACGGCAACGATCGTGAAGATCGTGAACCCGCTCATGTAAACTGCGTGCAGCTCCTGGGCCTGCTCGTCAGTGAGACCTGTGAAAGAAAGGTCAGATTTGTCAGCCATGTTTTGTCTCCAAAATTAAGTACTGACGCCGCGTACCCCCCGCGGCCGGGTTACGACAGAAGCTCTTCCTCTGCCCCAATCCATCATCCCGGGGGGGAATGATGAACATCGGATGCCCGTTTCCGGACAAATGTCGTGCCATCAGGTTCATGCGCTGAAGATCTGTGGCGTAATAATGCGGGCCTGTGTCCAGGCCTTTGCGAAGGGGCCTTTCTCCGGGAGCTCCATCCGGCGCGCGGCAGACAACACCCATGTCAGGATGCAAAGCGGCAGCGTGGCCAGAAAGATCAGCCCAAAATAGGCGTAATATTCGCGCTTTGGCGGCGCTGACCGGGCCCGTGTGGTGTGGGGCATGTCTGTTGTAAAATCGGTCATTTGCGTCCTCCAGAATTGGATTGAAGTGTTTCGACGGTCTCAAGAACGACCCGGTCATTGCCGGCGTCGAGGGCTGCACGCTCGGCTGCGTCACGCAGCGTTTTGGCGGCAGAAATACGTGTCAGGATCGGGTGGGTCGCCACGATCTCGTCCAGCTTGGCCTGTGCGTCGGCATCCCAGGGGAAATCGCGGCGCAGCGGTGTCAGCGTGGCATCGGTTGCATCCATTTCGCTGCCCAGCGGCAGGATGTGGAACAGCGCATCAAACAGGCCGTTGCAAACCTCTTGCAGCAGATACGTCGCCCCCGCGTAGCCCATGAAGGGCGTGCCGGTGGCACGGCGGATCGCAGCACCAGGGAAGCTGGCGGGAATGAAGACCGGCGATGGGCCATGCCCCGCCTTCATCTCGGCCATATACATCTTTTCATTGATCGATCCCAAAACGATCAGCGGGCGCTTGGTATGGATCAGGTTGCGCACTTCTTCGTTGTTGGTTTTCTTGCCACGACAACGGGCCACCGCAAAGGCACAGGGAAAGCCCAGATCACCCTCAAGGAAATGGCGCACACCGCGGGCATAGGTTTCATTCGCAACGATTGCGAATTCGGCGGTGGCAAAGAAATCCTGCGTCACCGAACGCCACAGATCCCACACCGGTTTGATGGTGGAGTGCTTCTCTTTCTCGATGAACGGCTCTGGGTCGAGGCCCGTCAATTCACCCAGCTTGCGCAGGAATTTCGTCGTAGAGTCTATCCCGAATGGCGCTTGCAGGTATGGCTTGCCCAGCACTTCACACAGGCCGCGCCCGAACTCGCGATACATCGTAACGTTCACATCGGCATTCACCAGATTGCGCATTTCGGCGACATGGGCACCTAGCGGCATC
>CAYZKE010000147.1:0-7464 GCA_964478505.1 uncultured Loktanella sp. | reverse complement strand
TCTGGTCTTTCCAGTCATCCGGCATCATCTGGCCGTGTTGCTGGTAGTAGTCGCAGGATGCGAAATCAAATGTATCAAAGTTGAAATCGAGACCGTATTTCGCGGCCGCTGCGTTCAGGACACGGATACCTTCAGGGACCACTTCCTTGCCGATCCCGTCACCGGGAATAACCGCAATGTTCATCTTGTTCGTGGCCATGATCGTGTCCTTTGTCAGTGCGATGGGTTTGAAGTCATGGCACGGTTTTCAAGCCGTGCCGAAATATCCACGCAGTAGGTGAGAAAAGTGAGTGAGTTGGCACTGTATTTCACCAAGCCGTCAGGGAATGCAATCCGCAGCCAACAGGGAAATACCATGCTGTTTGCGCAGGCGTCTTGCTCAAAGATGCTGCCGCACAAAGTTTGCGATGTCCTGCGCAGGCCGCGCACCGGACAAACGCGCAACTTCGCGGCCCTTGGCATAGAGGATCAGCAAAGGGATGCCCCTGATCTGAAGGCGTTGCGAGACAGCGGGGAACTGCTCGGTATCAATCTTTGCAAAACGCGCATTTGTGCGCAGCGTGTCAGCTGCCCTGGCGAATTCGGGGGCCATCATCTTGCAGGGCCCGCACCAAGGCGCCCAGTAGTCGACAATCAATGGCACCTCATCAGTGCGTACGGCCTTGTCGTGGAGTGGTATCCCCAGTTCAGCCACACTGCCATCCAGAAGGGCCGCGCCGCATTTCGCACATTTGGGCCCTGCCCCGCGCTTTGCCGTTGGCACCCTGTTCGTCTGCCCGCAAGAGAGACAGGTCAGTTTGACGGCGTCTTGCATTTTGTCGTGTCCTTTTGTGTTTTCATCTTTGCGCACCAAGGATCCCCACCAAGACAGTGGTCGCATTTTTCGAGCATGATTATGAACGCATATCAATGACGTCAAATCTATCGCGACGCAGGCACACGGATTTGACAATGATCAATCGCTGCGCGGCCAACGGCCCTAATCTTGTCACTGGGCATCACCGCGTAAACACGGCAGCCCTTTGAAAATGCCCGATATGACCTAACTAAAGAGACAGTGATAACAATTTTGCTTTCGCGTCAGAGACGCGTTGATGGAAAATATGCCGCACAAGTGGCATCTCCATCGCCCATTTGACGCGAAACCTCTCGTTTGGAGGCTGAGATGTTGGACCTTGCTGCGCGTACTCTGCTGTTTCCTGTCCTTGTTGTCCAAGGCGCTCTTGTGCGTCGGTCGGCCCTGCATCTGGATGATCCTTCGGGGCGGCGGCATGGTGTCAGCGGACAGGGACCCGACCTGCGTCTTTTGATCATCGGTGACAGTTCCGCAGTCGGCGTCGGGACATCGCATCAGGAAGAGGCGCTCTTGGGGCATATGCGCAAACGGCTGTCCCAGACCAATACGGTCTATTGGTCGGTCGATGCCAAGACCGGTGCGACAACGGCCGAAACGATCAAGCGGCTACAGCAGCATGCGCCTGAGAAATTTGATGTGGTGTCGGTATCACTGGGCGTGAATGACATTACCTCACGCGTGCCTCTTGCCAAATGGCTACGAAGTTTTTCAACACTGCTCGATCTGATCGAAGACAGGTTTGAGGCTGATGTGATCTGCGTGTCCGGCATTCCGCCGATCCGGTATTTCCCTTTGCTGCCACAACCGCTGCGCTGGGTCTTGGGCGCGCAAGCTACACGCTTTGATCAGGCGCTGCGCGCACTTGTCGCTGACCGCGCCGGATGCCGGTTTGTCGAAATGGATTTTGAACCCGACGTGACAAAAATGAGCCCTGACGGCTTTCATCCAGGACCAAAGATCTATTCCGAGTGGGGCCGAAAAGTCTATCGTGCAATCCGTCGCGATATCCGTCAACTGCATAAGACCTGAAACTGACTTGGCTTGAAGTATAGCCGCGGCTCAGACATCATGGACGCTCTGGCCGGTGTTGGTACGCCGCCACCAATTGATTTGCAGAACCAAGGCGATTTTTCATGAGCGGACTACTGGCCCTACTGGACGACGTCGCCGCGATTGCCAAGCTCGCGGCCACCCAGCTTGACGATGTCGCAGCACAAGCCAGCAAGGCCGGCATGAAAGCCGCAGGTGTTGTCATTGATGATGCCGCCGTGACACCAAAATATGTCACCGGCCTGCCAGCGGCCCGCGAATTGCCGATCGTCTGGAAAATCGCGCGCGCATCTTTTTTCAACAAGCTGGTCATCCTTTTACCGGCAGCGCTACTGTTGCAGGCCTTTGCGCCGTGGCTCCTGACCCCGCTCTTGATGCTCGGTGGTGCGTATTTGTGTTTTGAAGGAGCCGAGAAAGTCTGGCACCTCTTTGCGCCGCACAAAGAACACGGCCCACAGCAGGCAAAGACGCTGGATGCGGCGCATCTGGAAGAACAGCGTGTGAAAGGCGCCATCAAGACGGACTTTATCCTGTCTGCCGAAATCATGACGATTTCACTTTCGCAGATCGACATTGATACCTTCTGGATTCAGGCGGCCGCACTGGCAGCAGTGGCCATTGGCATCACGGCCCTTGTCTATGGCGCAGTAGCACTGCTGGTCAAAGCAGATGATTTCGGGATGTTGCTGAGTGCGCAAGGCCGGCTTTCTCTGACGCGGGCGGTCGGACGTGGGATCGTGAAGTCAATGCCCACGCTCATGATCTTGATCGCGACAATCGGAACGGTCGCGATGCTCTGGGTGGGCGGCAGTATCCTTGTTCACGGGATCCGCGATCTTGGCTGGCCTGTGCCCTATGAGATGATCAAACACGCCGCACAGGTGGTGGCAGACGCGGCCGGTTCCGCACAAGGGTTCATGCGGTGGTTTGTGACCGCGGGCCTTGACGGGATCATCGGGCTGGCGGCAGGGTTCGTGCTTATCCCCATTGTCATGAAAGCGGTGGTGCCGACAATGACATGGCTCTTTCCAGAAAAAGCCTGATGCGTTGAAAACCGTGTGACACCCGCGCGATTTTGGGTTGCTGGCGGCGCGTTGATCAGCTTATTCCCAAGGTTAAGCTCGTATTTGGCGTGACATGGGAAGCCTTGGAATAAATGAAACTCACGCTTTTTATGGTCTTCTACCGGTTACTTTGGGCCCTGCTTTTGCCGCTTGCGCTGCTTTATTTGTGGCGCAGGGGGCGGCGGGATCCTGACTACACCGGGCAACTGGCCGAGCGCTTCGGGTTTTACAGTGCCTCGCTGCCGCAACACGCCATCTGGCTGCACGCCGTCAGCATCGGTGAGACGCGCTCTGCCATTGCGCTGATCCGGCGCATTCTTGCACGTGGAGACAAAGTGGTGCTGACCCATCTTACACCCGCAGGCCGCCGCGACTCGACCCGCCAGTTCGCAACAGAAATAGCATCGGGGCAGTTGGCCGTGGTTTGGGCCCCTTTCGACATGCTATGGTGTTACCGGCGCTTCTTTCGGGCGTGTCAGCCGCAAATCGGCTTGCCCCTTGAGGTCGAGGTCTGGCCCGCGATGATCTGCGCTGCGCGCGCCGCCGGTGTGCCGCTCTATATGTGTAATGCACAATATGCCCTTGGCCCCTTTGCGCGTGACCGCAAATGGCTGCCGTTCCGGCGGTGGTGTATCGCCGCCTTTGCCGGTGCCTTTGTAAAGTCCCAAGCTCAGGCAGAGCGGTTTGCGCTGGTTGGCCTTGAAAATGTGAAGATCACCGGCGAATTGCGCTTTGATCAACCTGTCCCGCCTGCGCTGCTCGCGGCCGCGCAAGAATTGCGCCCTGCCCTTGCGCCAGAGCGCGAGATCGTGGCGATTGCCAGCGGGGTTGAAGGCGAAGAGGATCTTTATGTCAAAGTGCTGTCGCAGCGCATTGCAACCTGTCGCGCCGCCGGCTTAGCAGCACCGTTTTTCATCTATGTGCCGCGCGCGCCCGAAAGGTTTAATGCGGTCGCGGCCAAATTGCAGGACGCCGGACTGTCGGTCTGTAGGCGTAGCGATGTGCTTGATGAAACACTCAAGCCGCTTACCAACATTGGCGATCACGACGTTTTGCTTGGTGATAGTCTGGGCGAGATGTTCTTTTATCTCTCGCTCGCCGACCGCGTGATCGTTGGTGGCGGCTTCACGCCACGCGGGGCGCACAATATTATCGAGCCGCTCTTGCTGAAAAAGCCGGTCCTGACAGGTCCTTGGGTGTGGCCGATCGAATTCCCCTTTACCGAAGCCGCAGCAGCGGGGGTTGCAATGAGCGTCGCCGATCAGGCTGCGCTTCTGGATGCGCTAAATGCACCGCTTGTGGATCAAACCGCACAGATTGACGCCTTCCTTGCCCTGCATATTGGCGCAAGCGAACGCACGTTACGCGAAATTGATGCGGTCATCGGTAAAACCCACGGGACTTCATAGCGCAGTTGGATGACGGAAGCGCATGTCGGAACCGATAATCTGACAGCAGATTCAGCTTTTTGCTGCTGGCAATTGTGACATGCCCTGTCCCGAACCGCCCAAAAATTGAGATTTTGAGGCGTTCAGGGCCTCATCACGACCCCAATTTCTTGCAAAAACGGACAAAGCTAGGCCTGCCGACGCGCAAAAAGGCCGTCAATCCGGGCGTTGATGCAATCAAACAACATGCGTTTCGGGGTTAGATGACCAGACGTTAGCGGTAACACGCTGCGTATACGCGGATGCATCTGTCCCACCTCTTGCGCCACCATCGGTGGGCGAACCGCCCCTGTGCAGCGGCATGTATAAACCGTTGTTAAAGCGGTCCATTTTTCCCATTCACCCAACCTGCACCCAAAAACTCCAGCGTTACGAGATGCCGAAACCAACGGCGCTTGCCACTTCCAAGGATCAACCACACCTGCCTCTGCAACGCGCCTCAACCACAGCAAACACAGTGTAGTGCAGGTGATAGAGGCTCAAAAAAACTAACAAAGAAACAAGATTTGGACACAAATTGATCCAAATCAGCTGTTTGTTTCTACATCAGATGAAGGACACGAGAAGGGTGCGCCCATCCATCACAGTGGCTTTGGCTTTTTGTTTGGTCTGAGCCGGGGCAAGAGATTTTAAAGAGGAGAATCAGCATTGGCTTACGATCTCAAGAACCAACTTAAGACCTCGGCGGCAGCTGTCGCTTTGGTATCGGGACTTATGTTCCCCGTCGCAGGTGCGGCAGACCAGATCAGCCTGAAGTCAACAGACGGCACAATTGATCTGGTTGGTGAATTCGTAGAATTTGCCAATGACACATATATCATTCGGACATCACTTGGTGACCTTCGCATTTCTGCGCGCAGCGTGGTTTGTGAAGGTGCGGCCTGTCCGTCATTTGACAACGTCACCGCTGATGTTGCGATTGTCGGTTCGGACTCAGTCGGTCTCGGCATGATGCCATTGCTGATGACCGGTTTTGCTGCATCCCTTGATGCGGAGGCCGAAATTACCAACCCGTCGGCCGGTGAATCGTTCGCATCTTTGATTGATGACGGTGGTTTCGGTGAAGAAATCGGGACTTTCCTTGTATCGTCCACGAATGACAACGATGCCTTTGAGTCGTTGCTTGATCGCAGCGCGATGATCGGCATGACATCTCGCCGGATCACACAAGACGAAGCGCGCGCACTGCGTGCTGACGGCGCTGGAAGCATGGTTAGCCCCGAGCAAGAGCGTATCATCGCCGTCGACAGCATGGTTATTGCGACACACGCGTCAAACCCGGTTGAGACGCTGACACAGGCGCAGCTTCAGGGCATTTTCTCGGGTCAGATTACAAACTGGTCCCAGGTTGGTGGTCCGAACAAGCGCATCACAGTGATCGCACAGAACGAAGACTCTGCTGGCCATGACTACTTCATGTCATATCTGTTTGGTGAAGAGCGTCCTGACTTCCGGCCGCATGCGATTTCACCTGACGACCAGACAGTTTCCAACGTTCTGTTCCACGACACGAATGCCATCGGCTATCTTGGCTATGCGTTCCAGCGTGGCGCCAAGCCGGTGACGCTGGTCAACGAATGCGGCATTGCAAACACGCCGGATGCGTTCTCGGCGAAAACCGAAGAATACGAGCTTGGCCGTCGTATGTACCTGTATAACCGTGCAGACAACCTTGACCAGAAAGCGCAACAGTTTCTCGACTTCGCAATCTCGAGCGAGGCCGACAGCGTTATCGGTAAATCAGGCTTTATCGACCTGGGCATCCTGCGCCGCAGCCAAGCGGAAGGCGATGCACGCCGTGCCGCACTGAACACCGAAATTGCCCGCTATGATGTTGGCTTTGAAGGTGAAGTCATGGGTGACATGCTTTCGCAGATGGACAACTACGACCGTCTCTCCACAACTTTCCGCTTCCGCACGGGTTCATCCCGTATCGATGAACGCGGCCGTTTGGACATGCAGCGTTTGATCGATTATCTTGAGGATGCTCCTGCAGGCACAGAACTGACATTTGTCGGCTTTACCGATGACGTTGGTGCCTTTGAAGGCAACCGCCAACTTGCGATGCAGCGCGCAGAAGCCGTGCTGGAAGAAGTTCGCGCTGTTGCTGATGACCGCCTGAACAACGTTACAATGAAAACCCTTGGCTATGGTGAGATTGCACCATCGGCTTGTAACGTGACCGAGCGTGGCCGTGCGATCAACCGCCGTGTTGAAGTATGGGTCTCCAAGACACAAGAGAGCTAAAACCTGCGCAGCGATGCGGGCACACGTTACCCGTATCCTTGCATCGGAAAAACAAGACGGGCCCTTCGGGGCCCGTTTTTTTGGTGAACTCTCCAGTGCGCTGGAAACAACGCGCAGTGTCACTAACCTAACGGGGGGCGAGAATTGAACGGTCTATGCGGGAATGACAAGCTTTAGGTCATCTTCTGGCGCATCAAGCGGTAGATGGTTCTCTTCAAGAACCAGCAAATTCTCGATGCCGATCACATCGCTCTTGGTTTTATAGCCAATCAGGTCTTCCACATTCATATCGAGGTGCCGCGCCATCAGCATCGTCTCTTCCGAGGAAAAGTTGGTCAGTCCGCGCGCTACCTCGGCACCCTCCTCGTCATAGACGTGCAGCACATCGCCCTTTGTGAAATCACCTTGAATTGATAGCACATCCTGCCGGCCGATGCCGCAGTCCCCTGCAACAACAGCAGCAGCGACGGCATTCGGGACCACCAAAGTGCCCGAGACCTGCAATCTGTTGCTCAGCCAGACCATAAGCGGCGACGCTGTCTTGCCGGTGACAAGGCAACGGGTGAACCGACGTTCATTTTCAAGAACCGACGAGATTGGGCGCTCAATAATACCCTCGGCGATAATGGTCTCGACACCCGCGTTCTGGGCCATGTTTGCCGCTTGCATCTTGGTTAACATACCACCGCTGCCCAGCGCGCTGATGGCTGTTGTCGACTCCAGATGTTCGCTGACGTCATCAATTTCAGCGATAAACTTGGCATTTGGTTCGGACGGATCACGGTCATAAAGGCCCTCG
>CAYZKE010000146.1:167-7473 GCA_964478505.1 uncultured Loktanella sp. | reverse complement strand
ACCTGGCCGGCTGCCTTCAGGCGCAGGGGCGTGCCGGCGATGCGGAGCCGCTCTACCGCAAGGGTCTCGAGATCCGGCAGGCGGCGCTCGGGGAGGCGCATCCCGACGTGGGGGAGAGCTACTACAACCTGGCCTACTGCCTTCAGGCGCAGGGGCGTCTTGGGAGGGCAAGACGTCTGTTTCAGAAGGCGCTTGAGACGCGTCTCGAAGCTCTTGGAAAAGCGCATCCCAAAACCCAAGCGACTTATGAGAGTCTGGCTTGTTGCCTTGAAGCCCAAGACCGCAACTTGGAAGCCATAGACACCCGCCGTATTGCGTTGGATATCGATAGCGGGCCATAGCCCGATACGCTCTAAGCCTATTTACCTTTCCGCCTTTCCTGCGGGTGCTCACCCCTCAGGCAACGCCTCGACAGCGCAACGTCCGCTTCATCGTCGTCGGACTAACTTGATCGCAATTGCAGCGAATGTCCGCTCTCCGCCCTTCGTGCCGCTTGTCACTTCCGGCCCAAAGCCGACGTGCAGCGACCAAACCATTCGCTGCAGTGCGGCCCGTCGAACCGGACTTTCGCTGCGCCCGCAAAGCCTGTCGATACGGGAATTTACACATCGCGAGACAAAGCGGGGTTTCGTTGCGATTGCGCCAATGGATGCTTTGGACTGGTTCTGCCGAGCGGATGCCACGAGGTTTTACCGATGCTGCCCTGCATCTGGTGGCAGCTAGGAACCCTAAACCACCGATGCTACACGATTTTCAAACGCCTGCTTGTCGCTGGCAATATCAGTATATTGCCCCAAGGACTGGATACTGCGGAGGAGACTGGCCTGACACCCCGTTTTCAGGGTCGTTGGACAATGTGCTGCACATTAGGCGGAAAGACTGGCTTACTGCTGGCCCAACGCAATTGCTCAAAGAAGCCATTTGTTGCGGGCATTCACAACGTCTGTAATGAGCGGGAAGCCCAACTCTATAATCCGCGCCGCCGCCACTTAGCACTTGGCTGGAAAAGCCCCGACGCATTCGAACGGAAGGTGGCTTAAACGAGCACCTGAGGCGGCACGAAATCTCGTCGAGGTGCCACTGTCAGTTTGAATGGGTTCACAACCGACTGACCCGAATTTTGCTGATCTCTGGCGCAAACATAGGGCCAAATCTGTTCTATCTAAACCGCACTGTTTCATGGCTGATTGCGATGTAACGCTCATGAAGAAGATCTTCGACATTCCGTAGCGAAGGCGGAAATAGAATATACAACATCACGTCGAGCCGGATGATTTCTGGGCTGGTTTTGAAGTAGCGAAAGGGAGCGCGCTTTGTAATTCAAAGAGGCTAGGGGGAGGTCCTGCCCGCCTCAAGCGGGTTTTTTCTGACCTTGCCTACCTTTGTCATAAGCTCAATTCACTTCCGTTTCGCGGTGATTTATTCGTTGTTCATTTCTTCGGCAGTTAATAGCGTGTCCTTCATAGACGAGATGCACCTATGACGAACACTTTCACAACACGGCAGCTACTAATGCATTACCAAAGAAATAGTTCCAAACCGGTTGGCCCCATGCACTTTATGAATGAAAGTCTGCCCACGTGATCCGATTACTTGGCAAGTGCGGGCGAGGGATGCTGCTGCTTGGCTGTCTTTCTGCGGTTGTTGCGGCACTCCAGTTTGTTGTGCCGCTTTATATGATGGCCGTTTACAACCGGATTTTGCAGACTGGTTCGATTGAAACGCTCAAATTGATCACCATAATTGCGGCAGTTCTTTTGTTGGTTATGGGGATAGCTGAAAGCGCGCGCTCACGAATTTTGGCGATGATGGCAAACCGTGTAGGTCACTATCTCAATCAAGATGTTTATCAGGTCGTATTGGCTAGCCCTTCGAGTGTTCTAAGCCAAGCAATCCAAGCAGAGGCGACCAAGAATGGTGCAGACCAACAAATTGGGGAGGAGGCACGGTCGCAAGTGATGCTTGATTTGCGGCAGGTATCGAATTTCATAGCGTCTGGCGCCCTCAACACGTTCTTTGATGCAATACTCGCGCCTATTTTTATCTTGGCGCTATTCCTTTTGCATCCACTATTGGGTTGGATTGGCGTTGGGGCTGCGTTGGTTATTTTATGCCTGGCCTTCTTGGCAGAAATACTTGCGCGATCGTCGAATCTTAAGATCGCGCAAGCAGAAGGGCGCGCCCAAGCCAAGGTCGAGCGTTCAATCGGCCAATTCGATGCGGTCGCCAGCATGGGTATTGCGCCAAGGCTTTATGCAAAGTGGGAAATGGACCGTCGTGAGGCGATGCAGCTTAGCCTGCGGAGTCAGTCTTTGGTGGGGACCATCAGCGGCCTAGCACGGGCGGTGCGCCTCGTTGTGCAGGTTGCGGTGCTGGGTGTGGGCGCATGGTTGGCATTAACAACAAATGGCTTTCTGGCTGGTGCGATTATTGCGGCGTCAATCATTCTTTCACGGGCGCTTGCGCCAATTGATCAGTCAATCGCGGTTTGGCAACGTTTCATTCAGGCACGCGTCAGTGCGCGGCGGCTAGTGCGGGTCATTGATGCTGTCGACTCATTGCCAGGCCGCATGAACTCTCCAGCACCCAAAGCGGAGCTTGTCTTATCGCAAGTGACGTTGGCGTTTCCGGGGCAGCGCAATGCTATGTTACAAGATGCTAGTCTTAGTATCCAAGGCGGTCATGTCTTGGGTATTCTGGGGCCCGTTGGTACGGGCAAGACTACTTTGTTAAGGGCAATAGCTGGATTGCATCGGCCAAAGGCAGGAAGCATTCAATTGGGCACGATCCCTGTTGACGCCATGACAGATACTGATCGGATGCGAGACCTAGGCTATCTGCCCCAAGATATTCAGCTGCTGCCGGGTTCAATTGCTGACAACATCAGCAGGTTTAGCGACGGGTTGGATAGAGAGCCCAAAGTCTTTGAAGCCGCAGAAAAGGTTGGGGCGTCCGGTTTTGTCCAAGGCTTATCTGATGGTTTTATGACAGAGTTTCAGAGTGAAAGACTGTCTGCCGGTCAGACGCAGTTAATCGGCCTTGCCCGAGTGATCTATGACAATCCTTTACTTGTCCTTTTGGACGAGCCCACGGCAAATCTTGATCAGCAAGGAAAACAGTATGTGGCAGACCTCATTGGGCGACGTCAGTTGGAAGGAACGCTAACTGTCTTTGTCAGCCATGATCGTGAATTGCTAAGCTGCGCAGACACATTGCTGTACTTGAATCACGGTGTTGCCAAGTACGGAAAGGTGGATGAAATACTTCGTTTTATTTCTGCAAGTGGCAAACAAGTCTCAGGTCAAACTGCAGTGAATGCTCCGACGGAGGTTGCCAAATGACAAAACTGACACACCGTCCAAGTGAACCTAGCTATTTTCGCGATCCTGTACTGTTGCTGAGTATCGCTTTCATCTTTGTTGGGGCTGGGTTGTTTGTATTCTGGGCAGCAACTGCACAACTTGCGCAAGGTATAACTGCCCAAGGGACAGTCATTGTTGAGAATAGAAGACACGCGGTTCAACATTTGGAAGGTGGCATGATCCAGCAGATTGCCATTCAAGAGGGTGGCGAGGTGGCGCGTGGTGATGTCACAATGATTATTTCTGATGCGAACTCTGTCGCGCGGCTTTTGCAAGTCCGAAGCGAGCGGTTGGGTCTTCTTGCAAGCCTCGACCGGTTAAATGCGCACCTTGCTGATGAGGAAAGCGTGACGTTTCCACTGTTGAATGCAGGGGCTGAGGCGGCGATGGACGTATCAAATCTGGTTGCATTGAACGAAACGCTTTTTCTTGATCAACGGGCCGCGCAAGAAGGGGAGCGTTCTCTTGTTAATGCGAAAATTGAGCGCCTAGAGGCGCAGACCTCTGTTCTAACGGTCCGCCGTGCAGGAAAATTGCGCGAGATTGTCGCTCTGAATGCGGAACGAGAAATCCAGGATGCCGCTCTGACGCAAAGACTAGGAAATGTTAGCCGGGTGAATGAGCTTCTACGTTTATTGGCTGTTGCGGAAACGCAGCTGGCAGAAGTTGATGAAGAAGAAAGAGTGATCGCTCAGTCAATTGCAGAGGCGGAGTTGGAGCGACAGCAAATTGGTCTGCGGTTTCGGGCGGAACTTTCCAGCCAACTTGAAGATACAACCCTGGATCTGGCCCGGGTAAACGAAGAACTGACAGCCTTGCTGGATCGGCAAGAACGTAGCGCAGTGGTTGCCGCGGTTGATGGGGTTGTCATCGATTTGGAATTCACGGCGCCTGGCGGGATTGTTGGTCCGGGGGCAAGACTGTTTGACATCGTACCAAGCAACGCCTCGCAACAAATTGAGGTGCGTTTCCAGCCACAAGACCGCGATGATCTGAGAACTGGTAGGGACGTCAATTTGCGATTTGGCACGCTTGATCCAATCAATCCGCCCCAGTTGACCGGCTCATTGGAAACCATTGCGCCTGACGCTACGTTAGATCCTCAAACCAACTCGTTTTATTATCGCGCGATCGTAACAATCCCTGAAAGTGAATATGTTGCGTTGCGTGACTTCGAGATCTCGCCGGGTATTCCCGTCGAAGTGTTCTTCGATAAGGGGGCCCCGCGTACGCCGTTTTCCTATTTCATAGAACCTATTGCGGAAATGTTGCGGCTTGGCATGCAGTCTTAGGGAACCAGTTTCCCGGTCAAAATAATCGTTTCCATGTCCGCGAGATTGGCCTCAAAAAGGCTCTCTAGTTCAGCAAGCTCGGCGTCATATGCTGCTTTGCGCGCATCGAGTAGATCGGTAAATGTGGCAAGGCCAGTCTCAACTTGGAATGCGACATCATCGATCCTTTGATTGAGTAGGCTCAGGCTTGCATTCTGGTTTCGTGCCAGTGCGCGGGCAGATTGGGCTTTTGTGTCATAACCTTGCAATTCAAACCTGAGATCGCGCAGCGATGCATTGCGTTCGGCAGTGATGGCTCTGGCGCGCCCCTCAACTTGGGCGACGTCGTTTGCTGTGTCGCTCTGAAAGAGAGGGAAATCGAGCGTAAGACCTGCATCCAAAGAATCCCGCGTGTCATCCAATACGCCCTGTACCCGAAGATTGATCGTTGGTGTGTTGCGGCGTTGCAGATTGTTTGCATCTGCCGCCAATTCGATTGATGCTGCTTGAAGACGTCGCAAACGAAGGTTGTGCGAGCTCGCCGCCTCAAGTGCCGCTGAAAGGTCGGATAGTCCAGTTTCCCGTCGCAGGCTCAGAATGTTTAGGCTTCGTGGCAATACTACTGGTGCAAATATCTGCTCCCAATCCCTCTGGGCTTCATTTGCTTCAATCTGGGCGCGGGTGAGATTAATCTCTGCCTCTTGGCGGGCAACTTCGGCCAATCTGCCGTCAGCCGCAGTCACAAGGTTCAAGGCCATCAATCTATCCGTTGTGGCAAGAGCCTCGATCGCGTCGGAGATTTGCTTTCGGTGCAATGCCATGCGTCTGGTGGCGAAGTCATGTACTAGAACGGTCTGTAAAGCAGAACGCAAGATTGCTTCGCGCAACTCTGCTTGATCGATTGTAGAAGTCCCTTGCTGCGCGACAATCTGCGCGACGCGGGCATTGCGTTTGCCGAAATCAATCACAGGCATCGTTGCCACTAATGCGGGATTGCTATCACCGATTGTGCTGGCCTGGAGTGACAGTTCGGGCCGTAAAGGGTTGGCAAGGGATTGCGCGCTTTGTTCTAACAATTGTGTTCTGATCCGCGCTCCGATGAGGTTGGGATCGTTTTGATAAGCGCGCTGCAAAGCTGTTAGGAACGCACGATTTGGCGCTGATGAGACTGAATCGATGGCGATGGGGTGTAGTTCCAAATTTGGCGATGCGGCGCCTTGGGGCATTTGATCGGTGGCAATGGGTTCTTCTTTACCCAAGCATCCTGCAAGGACGATGCTACAAATAAATGCGGATATGAATTTGCTTTTCATAAAGTATCTTGGCCCTGTGAACAGTCTGTTTCTGCTTCGGTCAGTATATATTCTTTATTGACTTAAGTGCCTATCAAAACAATAAATTTAAAAATTGTTAGAAAGTTTATTGAATTTATTCTGAAGCATTCAAAGCAATCCTTATACTGTGCGCCTGCGTTTTGAAGGGAAATTCAAATGTCGACAAAAACCGCTAAACCCGGTGACAAGAAACGCAAGTCGCGCCGTGCCACTGAGGGGCTCGGAACGGTATTTCTCGCAAGTGCGATTGCCAGCTCGGTATCAGCGCAAGAAGCGCCGGGTGATGTCGCTATTCTAGACAGTGAAGTTCTGCCTGACGGCAGCCTTAGATTGAAGCTATCCGATGGTCGCACGATTGAGGTGCCGGGTGCAGCGTATCGGATAGGCGATGGCCAAATTGTCATCGATCCAGCGGTATTGATAGAAGATGATGATGGTAGTGGTTATATCGCTCTCCTTGGGCTTGCAGCTTTAGGTTTAGCTGTTGTGGCCGGGTCATCAGGGAGTGCTGACGGCGGCGATGATGCGCCAAATGAGCCCCCGACGTTTACGTCTAATGCGGCCTTTGACTATGCCGAGAACGGAACCGGGACAGTCTTCACGGCTGTGGTGACGGATGTTGATGGCGGCGCGCCGACATTCAGCTTGAGCGGGACGGATGCGGGTCTGTTTGGCATTGATGCTGACAGTGGTGTTGTGACGTTTAATACCGCGCCGAACTTTGAGATGCCGGGCGACGCTGCGGATGGCAGCGGGGCCGGTGCGGGCGACAATGTCTACAACATCGTTGTGACGGCGAATGACGGTGTGAATGAAACCGATCAGGCTGTTGCGATCACGGTGACGGATGTGAATGACGCGGCGCCGGTGTTTACGTCTGGCGCGACGGCGAGCTTTGCGGAGAACGGGACGGGCACGGTTTACACGGCTGCGGTGACGGATGTTGATGGCGGCACGCCGGAGTTCAGCCTGTCTGGGACAGATGCGGCGCTGTTTGACATCAACGCGACGACGGGTGCGGTGACGTTTGTCGCGGCACCTGACTTTGAGACACCTGGCGATGCTGGTGGCGACAATGTCTACAACATCGTTGTGACGGCGAATGACGGTGAGAATGAAACCGATCAGGCTGTTGCGATCACGGTGACGGATGTGAATGACGTGGCGCCGGTGTTTACGTCTGGCGCGACGGCGAGCTTTGCGGAGAACGGGACGGGGACGGTTTACACGGCTGCGGTGACGGATGTTGATGGCGGTGCCCCGACGTTCAGCTTGAGCGGCGCGGATGCGGCGCTGTTTGACATCAACGCGACGACGGGTGCGGTGACGTTTGTCGCGG
>CAYZKE010000146.1:0-67 GCA_964478505.1 uncultured Loktanella sp. | reverse complement strand
GGCGATGCTGGTGGCGACAATGTCTACAACATCGTTGTGACGGCGAATGACGGTGTGAATGAAACCG
>CAYZKE010000145.1:1756-7536 GCA_964478505.1 uncultured Loktanella sp. | reverse complement strand
AATTTTGCTTTGTCGATGGGGGAGAGTTCACCCGACATAAATCCACTCCGAAATCTTTACCGGCGCTTTATAGGCAAGAACAACGCCGGGGGCGAGGCCCCAATTGACGAAAGGTCATCTCGCGCGCTGCAGGCTGCGTTTTTCGCGGGCGGATGTCGTATTTGGCAAGTGAACTGCCTGCATGTTCCGCTACACACGGATCATGAGCCAGATCTTGCGCCTGCACTACGCCCCTGACAACGCCTCGCTTTGCGTGCGACTGGCGCTTGAGGAAATGGCCGTGCCTTATCAGACTGTTCTGGTCGACCGCGCAGCCCAAGCGCAAAAATCCCCTGCGTATCTGGCGCTCAACCCCAATGGGCTGATCCCTGTTCTTGAAACGCCCCACGGGCCGGTGTTTGAAACCGCCGCAATCCTGATGTGGCTGGCTGAGACGCATGACAAATTGATGCCGCGTGTGGGCTCGCCCGCGAGGATGCACGCGCTGCAATGGATGCTCTGGCTGGCCAATACCCTGCATCCCACGTTACGGATGACGTTCTATCCAAGCCAATACACAACCGGCGACAGCAGCGCGGTCCTTAGCATGGCGCAACAGCGCTTGCGTGCGCAGCTTGATCTGCTGGCGGCCACGCAAACCACCCCTTGGCTTGACAGTGAAGCCAGCAGTCTCCACGCCTGCTATCTTGCGCCAATGCTGCGGTGGGCCGCGCTGTATGGCGGCGGTGAAGATTGGTTTGATCTTGAAAACTGGCCGCGACTGGCGGCATTTGCCAAACGTATGGACGCGCGCGAAAGTACCATCAGGGCAGCACTTGCGGAAGGTTTGGGACCCACCCCGTTTTCGCGACCGGCACCTTGCACCCCATCAGAAGGATCAGCGCTCTAGCATGTTTTTATCGGTCTTCGATATGTTCAAAGTGGGTGTCGGCCCCTCGTCGTCCCACACCATCGGGCCGATGGTGGCTGCTGCACGGTTTCTGGACCATTTGCGCGCGTTGCCTTTCGGGGTCGTGGGTGTGCGTGCCTCGCTGCACGGCAGTCTGGCCTTCACGGGCATCGGTCACGCCACGGACCGCGCGGTGATCCTTGGCCTCGCGGGGTTTCGCGCGGATGATTATGATGCCGGCAAAGCGGATGCAGAGCTGGCCCGCATCGCCACAGAGCATACGGTCACGCCAGATGGTCTTGGCACGCTGGCGTTTCATCCCAAGGACGATCTGCTCTTCGACTATGGCCCCGCACTGCCGGGCCACGCCAACGGGCTAATCCTGCGCGGCACAGACGCACAAGGCGATGTCATCACCCAAGTCACCTATTATTCCATCGGCGGCGGCTTTGTGTTGACCGAAGCCGAGCTGAACGCCGGCAAAGACAGTGACACAGGCGCCCCTGTCCCTTTCCCGTTCCACACCGCCCAAGAGATGCTGGAGATGGCCGCCAAATCCGGCAAGACCATCGCCGCCATGAAGCGGGCCAACGAACTTTCACGGATGCCCGGTGCCGATCTGGACAAGGGCCTCGCGCGAATTTGGGAGGTCATGAACGACTGCATCAACCGTGGGCTTGAGACTGGCGGCATCCTCCCCGGTGGATTGCAGGTGCGCCGGCGCGCCAAGGGCATTTATGATGCGCTGCAGGCCGAGCGTGGCATGAATCTGACCGCGCCCCATACGATCAACGATTTCATGTCGACCTATGCGATGGCCGTGAACGAGGAAAACGCCGCCGGTGGGCAAGTCGTGACCGCGCCCACCAATGGGGCCGCTGGTGTGATCCCCGCGACCATCCGTTATTGGCTGGATCATGTGCCGGGTGCGACGGCGACCCGCGTGCCGGAATTCCTGCTGACGGCGGCGGCTGTGGGTGGCTTGATCAAATACAACGCCTCGATTTCCGGTGCCGAATGCGGCTGTCAGGCCGAGGTTGGAAGCGCCGCTGCCATGGCCGCGGCCGGCCTTGCGGCCGTTCTTGGCGGCACCCCAGAGCAAATTGAAAACGCCGCAGAAATTGCGCTGGAACATCACTTGGGAATGACTTGCGATCCCGTGAAAGGGCTCGTGCAAGTTCCCTGTATCGAGCGCAATGGACTGGGGGCGATCAAGGCGGTCTCGGCCGCGTCTTTGGCCTTGCGCGGCGATGGTGTCCATCTTGTCTCGCTGGATGTCGCAATCGAGACGATGCGCCAGACCGGGATGGATATGAGCGAAAAATACAAGGAAACGGCGCTGGGTGGTTTGGCGGTAAATGTGCCCAACTGCTGATACCGGCTTTGACGCCTGCGCGTTGCCTGCCTAGGGTGACATGATGTCGACCGATCGTCCCTTCCTTGGCGTCATGCTGATGCTGTGTTTTTGCGTGCTGGCCCCGCTGGGTGACAGCATTGCAAAGATATTGGGCGGCACGGTGGTGCTGATGGTGCTGCTTTTTGCGCGGTTTGCTGTGCAGGCTCTGATGCTCTTGCCGGTTGTGGCGATCAACGGCCAAAGCCTGCGCCTGCCCCGCGCGCTTTGGAAATGGACGCTGGTCCGCACGGTGCTGCATATTCTGGGCATCGGCCTGATGTTCAGCGCGTTACGTTATCTGCCACTGGCGGATGCGCTGGCCATTGCCTTCGTTATGCCCTTTATCATGTTGATTTTGGGCCATTTCGCTATGGGCGAAGAGGTAGGCATGCACCGTATGGTGGCCTGCGCTATCGGCTTTCTCGGCACGCTTCTGGTGATCCAGCCCAACTTTGTCGAGGTGGGTTATCCCGCGCTGTTGCCTTTGGGCGTCGCTGTGGTCTTTGCGCTTTTCATGATGGTGACCCGCAAAGTGGCGCGCGCGCTTGATCCGATCAGACTACAGGCCATCAGCGGGGTGCAAGCGAGTGTGATCATTCTTGCGCTCTATCTTCTTTTTCCGGCGGCAACTGGCACGGTAACATTTAGCCATGACGCATCAACATGGGGGCTTTTGGCCGCTTTGGGCGTGTTGGGCACCTTTGCGCATCTTTTCATGACATGGAGCCTGCGGTTTGCACCCGCGTCGACCCTTGCACCGATGCAGTATCTCGAAATCCCCTTCGGCACGGCGATTGGTTGGATCGTCTTTTCCGATTTGCCGAACGGGCTGGCCGCGATCGGTATCTGCATCACTGTTGGCGCAGGGCTCTATATTGTTTTGCGCGAACGGCAGCTTTCATTGCAACCGCCAGCAGGTCACGCGGCAGGGTAACCAGAAGAGGTCCATCGGTCTCAATTGTAACCTCGCCCCCCGTTGCTTCGTTTGAAGGGCTGCTGAATCCGTCCGGCGTCATGCGGGTCTGCGCGAAAGGCCAGCGCACCCCGCTGAAAGTGACTTTCGCCTCTCCCAAAGACATGAGCGATATACGGGTCTCGGGCGCGACCGCAAAAGTCATGCGGCCGAGAGGGGCCACGAAGCTTACATCATGCGCATCAAGCAGCAGAACCGCCCTTTCGGGATGCCGCGCCAGGACGTTCAGCACCGAAAGCGCATGGTCCAAACGGCCCCCGGTAAACCCCAAGCCCAGCACCACAGGCGCGCTGACCCGTGTGAGTGCCTTTTCAAAATCTGTTGTCGACTGCTCCGCAATAAAACGAAGCTGCTGTGCAAATGTGGCACGTGCCGCGTCCGAAAGGCTATCGAGATCCCCGATAACCGCCGCCGGTGTCACATCGGCCGCCAAGAGGTGATCTGCGCCCCCATCCACGCCTACAAAGCTGTTCACAAAGGTAAAAACCGCCGAAATGGCG
This sequence comes from uncultured Loktanella sp., assembly GCA_964478505.1. Lineage (GTDB taxonomy): Bacteria > Pseudomonadota > Alphaproteobacteria > Rhodobacterales > Rhodobacteraceae > Yoonia. The sequence goes on along the minus strand of CAYZKE010000145.1, from coordinate 3,778 downwards.
TCATCGGCTATTGGGGCTCCTCCAACGAGGCAGATTACGTTATTACTTGAAACAATCGGTTTGATTGGCAATGATTGCACCTCTATTCACAAACATTCCTCAAAAGGGTCATAATATGATCCTCAATGGGACGTGTTCTTGTTTTCAATTAAGAATGACTATGTGTCTAGCGGGCCGCCGCTGATTAACGAAAGAAAGCGCTTAATGATGGATGAAAACACGCAAGTCCTTGATGTGACCTACGGCAACTTCTCTTGCCGCTTGGAAGGTTTTGAAGATTCTGTCGCGACAATGAAAATGGTTGTGTCTTTCTTCCACGATCTTGCCGGTCACGATCGCTTTATGGACACAGAGCCTCTTGCACCTGACATGGCGACACTTGCCCGCCTGACCGAAGAACAGACAGGTGTCGCGGTCGACGTCGAGGGTGAAGGCAATCGCGTCAGCCTGCGCGTTCGTCAGCCCGATGAAGATGTTGCCCCTGCCGTGTTCGAAGACGAAGAAGATGAAGCGGATGACTATTTTGACGACGCGGAAATGCACGACCCATCACTTGAAGACGCCGAAGATGATGCGGTTGATGAGGATGAGGACGGATCATATGCTGACAACCTTGCCAGCGTCGCTGACAAGCTGGAGCGCATGCGTGCCGCAGCGGCTGAGCGCAAGAGCGCATCAAGCGCGGAAGAGTTTTCGGAAGATCTGAGCGAGCCTGCTGCACCGGCGGCCAACCCGCTGTCACAGCGTCTTTCCGATCTGGTTAAGCGGACAACTGCAGCGGCTGAGGCTGCTCCAATCGAGGACGACGCCCCAAAGGCGCAGGCTCCTGTGACCAAAGATGAAGACTTTGATGATGATTTGAACGTCTTCGGCACCGCAGAGTTTGACGAGGATATTGCGGCCGCCCTTGCCGCCGAGGAAGAAGAAGAAGACGAACTGATGGTCGCTGATCGCGCGGCGGATGAGCCGGTTGCTACAGAGGCTGTGGAGGCTGGTGACGACGTCGAGGACGATCTTGTGGCAGAGCAATCAGATGACGATGCCGAAGAAGACGTGGCATCCGATGACACCGACGAAGATGATGATTCCGATGATGAATATGCGTCTGACGACGCCGATGACATTGCGGCAGAGCAGGACGATGAGCCGCTCATGCTGACCGCAAAGCAGGCGTCCCAGATCGAAGACGACGACTATGATGATGATGACGAATTCGACCTTGAGGCCGAAGTCGCCAAGGTCGAAGCCGAGATCGCGGCACGTCAGGGCAATGAATTCGCCCGTCCCGGCCTGCCCCGCCATGTTGAAGACGCGATGAGCCGGATCATGTCGCAGACGGATCAGCACCTGAACCAGCCCGAGAACCGCCGCCACCGCGATGCGTTTGCGCAGCTGAAAGCCGCAGTCGCCGCGACAGAAGCCGCACGGCAGCTAGGCGACAAAGGTGCGGACAAGCGCGACCCAGATGAAGTCTACAAGGACGATCTCGGCGCGCATGAGGCAAAAGGAAAAGGTGACGGCAAACACGTGCCACCGCTCAAGCTCGTGAAGTCGCAAGAGGTCAAGCCCGGCGCGGGTGACCGCCAGACATTGCAGCGGCCAGAAACCGCTGCGCCAACAAGCGCGGGTTCAATGGAGGCCGCATCCGAGCGTCTGCGCAAAATTGCGACATTGAAGGAAGCCGACGCAAAGCCGGAAACCAACGGTTTCGCTGATTTCGCCGCCGCACACGGCGCGTCAGATCTGACCGATCAACTGGAAGCCGCCGGTGCGTTTATCTGCTTTGTCAAGGGTGAGGATGACTTTTCGCGTCCGCAGGTGATGAAACTGGTGCAATCCGCAACAGACAGCGAGATTTCCCGCGAAGACGGTCTGCGCAGCTTTGGTCGCCTTCTGCGTCAGGCCCGCCTGATCAAGCTTCCCAACGGGCGGTTCCAGGTTGCGGAAAACACACAGTATCGCCCTGACGGGTATAAGGCTGCACAAGGCTAATTGACGGGCGGCAAAAACGGATAAAGGCGG
>CAYZKE010000145.1:0-1746 GCA_964478505.1 uncultured Loktanella sp. | reverse complement strand
TTTTTTATTTCTGACTGTTCTCTGGCGCGTCCGGATCAGGTTGCCCGATCCCTTTGAACACCCATTTCAGCGGGAATGCCCAGCCGATGCCCAGCACGACATAGACAATGAACTCCACCACCAGCGGAAAGCGCACCTCTTGGGTCATCATATAGCTCATGATGGTGACGGCCACGATGATGTAGATGGGCAAGCCCACCACCAGCACAAAGAGAGCCAGTTTTTTCCGCGCTTTATATGTCATCTATCCTCAGTCTGCGAATGGATCGGTCACCAGAATGGTGTCCTCTCTCTCGGGTGACGTTGAAACTAGGGCGACAGGGCATTGGATCAACTCTTCAATACGTCGCACGTATTTGATCGCCTGCGCAGGCAAGTCCGCCCATGAGCGCGCGCCTTCGGTCGATTCGGACCAGCCCTCGATTTCTTCATAGACCGGTGTGCAGCGCGCCTGCTGATCGGCGGCAGTTGGCAGGTAGTCCATCTTTTCCCCGTCAAGCTCATAGCCCACGCAAATCTTGAGCGTCTCGAAGCCGTCCAACACATCCAGCTTGGTCAGCGAAATGCCCGTCACACCCGAGGTTGCACAGGTCTGGCGCACCAAAGCGGCATCAAACCAGCCGCAGCGGCGCTTGCGTCCTGTCACGGTGCCGAACTCGTGCCCCCGCTCGCCCAGACGCTGGCCATCGGCATCATCTAGCTCGGTCGGGAACGGCCCCTCGCCAACGCGGGTGGTATAGGCTTTCACAATCCCCAGCACATAATCAATCGCCGTGGGGCCCATGCCCACACCGGTGGCAGCCTGCCCTGCGATCACGTTCGAGGATGTCACGAAAGGATATGTGCCAAAGTCGATATCCAGCAGCGCACCCTGCGCGCCTTCGAACAGAATACGCTTGCCCGCCTTGCGCTGCTCGTTCAGCACTTTCCAGACAGGGGCTGCGAAAGGCAGGATTTCGGCTGCAATCTCTTTGAGTTGCGCCACCAGCGCATCACGATCAACAGGTGCGATACCCAGCCCTTTGCGCAGTGGGTCATGGTGCTGCAACGCACGGTCAACGCGGGCTTCCAAAGTGGCCGCATCAGCGAGATCAGCGACACGGATGGAACGACGGCCAACCTTGTCTTCGTAAGCTGGGCCAATGCCACGGCCTGTCGTCCCGATCTTGGTACCCTTGGAAGAGGCCTCTTCGCGGGCGCGGTCAAGCTCACCGTGAATCGGAAGGATCAGCGGCGTGTTTTCGGCAATCATCAGCGTGCTGGGGTCAATCACGACGCCCTGCTTGCGGATCGAGGCGATTTCCTTGACCAGATGCCAAGGGTCGAGGACTACGCCATTGCCGATCACCGACAGTTTCCCGCCACGCACCACGCCCGAAGGCAGCGCGTTCAGCTTGAACACCTCGCCATCAATCACAAGCGTATGGCCCGCGTTATGGCCCCCTTGAAAGCGCGCGATCACATCAGCCCGCTCCGAGAGCCAGTCAACGATCTTGCCTTTGCCTTCATCGCCCCATTGCGCACCGACGACCACTACGTTTGCCATGAATATTCATTCCTTTGCAGATTGCGTCCCCCCTATATCGCTGCCCCCGCGAATGGGAAACCGCAAATTTGCGACCCTAGACAGGGCACGCAGACCTCGGCATTGTCGGCCCACGGAAAAGAAGTGAGGCATATCATGGGTTTTGTCATTCGTTGGGTCTTTGCCCTTTTGTTGCTGATGGCGACCTATAATCCGACACA
>CAYZKE010000144.1:0-7557 GCA_964478505.1 uncultured Loktanella sp. | reverse complement strand
CTGGTCAAGCAGACGGTGCTGGCCTACGGTCTGACTGCAGATGTCTTTACCCACGAAAACCTCGAAATCGCCTTTGGTGGCGTGCTGCGGCACTTCGTGCTGGGCGGTTCTGACCTGCACGACGATGACGACAGCCGACAGATCCGTGTGATCACCGATGATGAGCGCCCCTTTGTTGTTTACGGCGAGGGCGGCAGCACCGAGAAAGAGCCCACATGATCGCGCTGCTGCTGGAACCCTTCAGCTATGGCTACATGTTCAACGCCATGTGGGTCAGCGCTTTGGTCGGCGGGGTTTGCGCGTTTCTCTCTGCCTATCTGATGCTCAAAGGCTGGTCGCTGATCGGTGACGCGCTCAGCCATTCGATCGTGCCCGGCGTGGCGGGGGCCTATATGCTGGGTCTGCCCTTTGCTTTGGGGGCCTTTGCCGCGGGCGGGTTGGCCGCGGGGGCGATGCTGTTTCTTAACCAGAGATCAGGGCTGAAAGAGGATACGATCATTGGTCTGATCTTTACGTCCTTCTTCGGGCTGGGGCTTTTCATGGTGTCGCTTTCGCCGACATCGGTCAGCGTGCAGACGATCACAATGGGCAACATCCTTGCGATTACGCCCTCCGATACGCTGCAACTGGCAATAATCGGGTTCGTGACCTTGGCGGTGCTGCTGGCGAAATGGAAAGATCTGATGGTTGCATTCTTTGACGAGAACCACGCGCGGTCCATCGGGCTGCGGCCTGATCTGTTGCGCGCGGTGTTCTTTACGCTGCTGGCGGCCTCTTGCGTTGCCGCTTTGCAAACCGTGGGTGCTTTTCTTGTCATCGCCATGGTGGTGACACCGGGGGCGACGGCCTATCTGCTGACAGACCGTTTCCCACGGTTGTTGGTGCTGAGCGTCACCATCGGGGCCGGAACCAGCTTTGTTGGCGCCTATCTGAGCTATTATCTTGATGGCGCCACAGGCGGGATCATCGTGACGCTGCAAACACTGATCTTTCTTGCGGCCTTTGTTTTCGCACCCAAACACGGGTATCTGGCCGCGCGCCGCCGTGCGGCCGCTGCACTCGAGGGCAATTGATGGAAACGCTCCTCTTCCCCTTCCAGTTCGCCTTCATGAACAAAGCCTTCCTGATGATGGCGATTATTGCTGTGCCAACAAGCCTGCTGTCCTGTTATCTCGTGCTGAAAGGCTGGTCGCTGATGGGCGATGCCATCAGCCACGCGGTGCTGCCGGGCATTGTCATTGCGTATATGCTGAACATCCCGCTGATTATCGGGGCCTTCGTCGCAGGGATGACCTGCGCGCTCAGCACCGGTTTTCTGTCGGCCAATAGCCGGGTCAAGCAGGATACAGTGATGGGGATCGTGTTTTCGGGCATGTTCGGCTTCGGCCTTGTGCTTTACACCAAGATCACAACGGATGTGCACCTCGATCACATCCTCTTTGGCAATATGCTGGGGGTTGATAACGCAGACCTCTGGACCGCTGGCACAATTGCCGCCTTTGTTGCGGTCATTATTCTGGCCAAGCAACGCGAATTCATGCTCCATGCCTTTGATCCGGTGCAGGCGCAGGCGGTCGGGTTGCGGGTCGGATGGCTGCACTACGGGCTGTTGGCGCTGATTTCACTGACGATTGTCGCCACGCTTTCGGCGGTGGGGATTATCCTGTCGATCGGCCTGTTGATCGCACCGGGGGCGATTGCGTTTTTGCTGACGAAACGCTTTGCTCTGATGCTGCCAATTGCGGTGGGGGTGACGATGTTCGCAGGTCTTATGGGCGTCTATCTCAGCTTCTTTCTTGATAGCGCGCCTGCGCCGACGGTCATTCTTGTGCTGACCGCGATCTTTATCGTGGCATTCGTACGGGCGAACCTGAAAGTGCGCCGCGCCACGGCAACACTGAATGACGCCGCAGGCTAACGCCCGAGCACTGCGCCAATCTGTTCGGCCAGTTTCAGCAAGGCAGCCGATTGCGCTGCAGCGATACTTTCGACTGATCCGTCCGTCACCTGTTCCGTGATGTCAAAACGGTGGGTGCTGTTGCGGAAATCCGCACCTTCACTGGCAACAAAGAACTGGCCGCGCAGCTCGAACGTGCCGTCCAGACCCCCCAGCATCCGCTCGACCCGCACGTCCACGGACACATCGGGCAGGCCGATAAACGGCCAAGGATCGGGGCCGACATCGGTGTTCAGAATGTCGCTGAGGGTGCGTGTCAGGATCAATGTGACCGCGCGCTCGGGCTCATCCGCCCAAAGCACGTCTTCACGCAATGTGATGCGCCCGTCTGCAGTTTTCACGGCAATCTCTTCTGCGGCGGCATATGTTGGCAGAGACACCGTCCGGATCATGGCACTGCCCACCAAGGGACGCAGCTCGACCGAGGAGGAGAGCGGTGTCATCGCGACCCGCTCGGCCAGAGGCGAACAGGCGGCAAGGGCTGTCAGGACAAGGACTGTGAAGCGTGAAAGCATGATTTACCGTCCGATCAACAAGGAATTGGGGTTTCGTTCGATGGTGCGCGCGAGCGAGGAAATCGCATCGGACGCTTCTTGAATATCGCGCAGCGTTGACAGCGTTTCGGCGCTGAAGCGGGACCGCTCGCCATAACTGTTCACCACCGTCGTGATCTGGGTCACCAGATCATTTGCGCGCGCGGACAGGGCGGGCAGGGTGCTGACCGCGTCTTCGACTGCGCTGGCGGCCTGGCTGGCCGAGGCGAGAGCGTCGTTCACGTTTTCAATGGCACCGCCTTCGCGGACTTCATCAAGGAAGGTGCGCAAAGACACGAGGGCGGCGTTGGCTTCGGCCGGAAAGGCAATTGCATCGTCTGTCCCAATGAACGCATCAATCGCGTTCAGTGTTTCGGTTGCCGACGCGACCAGCGCCTCCAGTTCAAGCTGGTTGGCACGGGTTGTAAGCGCTTGGATATCTGCGGTGATCTGCGGCAGGTTCTGAGTGGCTTGTTCAATGTTCGTCGCCGCCTGTGCCGCGGTGGCGATCGCCGCATCAAGGTTCGTGATGATGCCGGTTTCGCTTGCTTCGGCCACAAGACCGTTGATGTCATTAATGACGGTGCGCAGGTCATTGGGAATGGCCTGCAAATCCTCCGAGGCAATCAAGGCACGGGACTCGTCCAGCAAGGACACTAGGGCCGCCGGCGCATTGCGCGTCGCGTCGTCATTTGCCAGCCGTTCGATGCTGTCCATCAAGTCAATCGCACCATCCATCAGTTCTTCAACCGGCAGCGCATTGATGCGCGACAGAAGGCCTTCGGCGGTGGCGGCTACGTCCGAGATTTCTGAATCCGTTGTGGGAATGACCGGATAGTCACCGGATGTCAGGTTCATGATGGCAGGCAGCGCGTCCTCAACCTCGACCAGTTCGACGAAAAGTGTGCCTGCAAGGATATTGCCTGTCACCATCCGTGCCCGCAGACCGCGTGTGACAAAATCGGACAACAGGTTGAACGCCTCTTCGACAGTGGCGTCACTGCCCATGCCAAGGCGTGAAGGTTCCACCGCAAGCACGGCCTGCAAGCGGACTTCGGCATTGGCACCTTGGCCCACCACGATGGCGTTCAGGTCGCTGACCTCGCCGATGCGGATGCCTTGAAAGCGGACTTCGGACCCGACGGCCAGACCACTGACTGACTGTTCGAAAAGCACCGCGACACGCAATACTTCTGCATTGGGATCGGTAAAGAGACTTTCGCGTGCGGCCTCTTCGCTGTCGAAGATGTCAAAAATTGCGCCATCCTGAATTGGCTGGCCGCCCGAGACAACAGTATCAAATGAAATCCCGCCTTCGATCACAGACGCGAGTGAACTGACGTTCAAGGACACGCCCCCGGTGCCAAATGAGACACTAAAGCCAGAGGTGTCCCAGAATCGCGTGCTGCTGGTTATGCGGCGATCATAGGGGCTTTCGATAAAGGCGGTGACGACAACCTGACTGCCATTGAGGGACAGTTGCGGCTGTTCCAGATAGCCAACCTCGATCCCCTTGTGCAGTACCGGCGCACCGGCCGAGATGCTGCCGCCATCATCGGCGCGCAGGGTCACCGTGGTGCCGCGCTGGTTTGCGCGGGTCAGGATAGGCTCTTCCAAACCGATGAACTGTGTCTGGGCCACATCGGCCTCGGTATCCCAGTTTCCTTCGATATAAACGCCCGACAGGACGGTATCGAGACCGGTAATGCCGCGCACGGACACATCGGGGCGCACAACCCAGAATTGGGCGTCGTCATCAAGAAAGGGGGCGACGGTTTGATCAATCCGCGCATGGACAAGCACATCGGTCAGACCATCCGAAAACTCGACATCCTCCACCTCACCGATGGTGACATCGCGGTATCTGATACTGGTTTCCCCCGCTGTGATCCCTGCCGCGTTTTCAAAGCTGATCGTGATCAGCGTGCCGCGATCAGCATAGTTCTGCCACGCGGCCCAAAGCGAAATTGCCAAGGCAAAGATGGGCACAAGCCAGACCAAGGATAGGCGCTGCCAGATCTTCTTTTTCACGGGTCTCACGTCGAGCGGTGCTGGCCCGTTTGTGTTCGGATCACTCATTGCTGGTTGGTCCTGTCTGCGTCCCAGATCAGGCGGGAATCAAAGGCCTGTGCGGATAACATGGTAAAAATGACAGACAACGCAAAGCTGACTGCCGCGATGCCGGGGTTGACGGTTGCGATAGTGTCGAGTTGCACGAGTGCCGACAGGATTGCAACGACAAAGACGTCGATCATGGACCAGCGCCCGATGAACTCGACCACCTCATAGGCCACGTGGCGTTCGTGCTGGTTTTCACCGGAATGGCGCTGCACGCTGATGGCCAGATACATGATGGCGACGAATTTCCCGACAGGGATCATCACCGAGGCGACAAAGACAATAATCGCAATACCGTAAGAGCCGTGATCGAAAAGCTCGACCACCCCGCCGATGATGGTGCTCTCCGAGCGTTCAACCAGTGTCGAGGTCAGCAGCATCGGATAGATATTGGCCGGAATATAGGCGATCATGCCCGCGATCAGCCAAGCCCAGACTTTCTGCAGGCTCTCGGTGTCGCGGCTGATCAACCGCCCTTCGCATCGCTTACAGATGCGCGTTTCCAGCGGATGCACCTGTCCGCATCGCTGACAGGCCACCAATCCGGCGTTGCGGGCCGTAATCAGGCCGAGGCTTTGTCCAGCGCTTCCCAAATCGAGTACCTACAAATCAATTGATCTTTGAGGACGGTAATCACCACGACCCCGGCGAAGGCCCAAAATGCGGGGCCAATTGTCACAGCGGCAAGTCCTGCCACCTTAATCAGCGCAACAGTCACACCAACGATGAAAATTTCAGCCATGCTCCAAGGGCGCAGTTTCTCGGCCAAGGCAAAGGCTTGACGCGCACCTTGACGCGGCTTGGCCTCGCGCACCAGCGGACCCAGCGCGTAAATCAGCGCGCTCAGGCGGATCAGCGGGATTACGATGATAAAGAAAGCGACTGCGACCGCCAAAGGAAAGGCATAGCCGTCTTTAAAGGCCATCACCGCGTCCAGAACCGATGTCGCGTTTTGCAGACCGCCTGCATCCAATGTCAGAAAAGGAAAGCTGATTGCGGCAATCATCATCACGAAGGCGGTCAACGCAAGGCTAATCACGCGCGCGATGGCCGAAGGTTGTGAGGTCATCAAAACAATCCCGCAACGCTGGCAATGGGCCTGCGAATTCTCCGGCAGGCTATGCGCTGTATGCAGCGTGTCGCACTGCGGACAGGCGACAAGATCATCAAGGGGCGTCGTGTGTATGCTCACGCGGTTCGGGCTCCTGCCATCGCGGGGACCTGCCCCAGACGTCACGCGAGGTTATCGCGTATGGGACAGATATGCTACGTCTGCCGCCACGACAACTCAACTTGCAGAGAGTATGCGGTGCGATCCGGCCTCTCTTGCTGTCTGTTTCGGGCGGCTGTGCTTTCCGATTGGCTGCATTTTGTTCATCGGGCGCAAGGCTGGTGACTTTGCCGCACAGAAGACCGTATCAAACCGGTGAATTGCCCCTTGCGGGCAGGCTTGTGATCACCACAATGGCGCCAACTGTTTCTGGAGGATCACCATGAAAACGACCCGTACCGCGCTGATGAGCGTTCTTGCTGCCGCCTGCCTGTCCACAGCCGCCGTCGCGCAGGAAGTCACGTTGCGTTTGCATCAATTCTTGCCAGCGCAGGCCAATGTGCCTGCACATATTCTGGATGTCTGGGCCGATCAGGTCGAGGCCGACAGTGATGGCCGTATCAAGATTGACCGTTTTCCGTCCATGCAACTGGGCGGCACACCGCCGCAGTTGATTGATCAGGCGATTGATGGCGTCGCCGATATCATTTGGACAGTCGCAGGGTATACGCCCGGGCGCTTCCCGCAGCTTGAGGTTTTCGAGTTGCCGTTTCTTTCCCCCGATGCCGAAGCCACATCACGCGCCTTTTGGGAGCTGGCAGACGCACGGATGATGGACACCGATTTTGCCGCGTTCAAACCCCTTGGGCTTTGGGTGCACGGCCCCGGTGTGATCCATGCCAGCCGCCCTGTCACAGACGTGGCCGACCTGCGCGGTCTGAAACTGCGCGCGCCCACACGCACAACGACAACCCTGTTTACGGAACTGGGTGCGACCGCTGTCGGGATGCCGGTGCCTGCGGTGCCCGAATCCCTGTCACGCGGTGTCATTGATGGGGCTGTGATCCCTTGGGAGGTCGTGCCCTCGCTCAAAGTGCAGGAACTGGTCACCAACCATACCGAATTTCCCGGTGAGGCGCTTTATACAACCGCCTTCATTTTCGCCATGAACCAAGAGGCCTATGACGATCTTCCCGCCGATCTGCAGGCGGTCATCGATGCCAATTCAGGCCTTGAATTTTCCGCTTTTGCGGGGCGCACCATGCAAGAGTACGACGCGCCCGGACGGGCCTTGGCCCAAGAGGCGGGCAATACCATCATCACACTGACCCCTGCACAGGTCGCCGACTGGCGCGCAGCCAGCCAACCCACGATTGACAACTGGATCACCCAGGCCGATGCGGCAGGCATTGATGGCACAGGGCTTTACCAAGAGGCCCAAGACCTGATTGCCAAACACGCCGCGGGCAACTAAGCCGCGTTTATGCTGCACAGCGCGATCCATAAACTGGCGCAATTCATGGCGCTGCTTGGCGGCATCGTGCTGTGCATGCTGGTGCTGATGGTCTGTGTCAGCATCAGCGGACGCGAATTAAGCGATCTGGCCCATGGCGGTTCTTTGCGCGGGGTGGGTGATTGGCTGATCAATCTGGGCGTTGGCCCGATCCTTGGGGATTTCGAATTGGTCGAAGCGGGCGTGGCCTTTGCGATTTTCGCCTTTCTGCCGCTCACACAACTCAGCGGGGCCCACGCCAAGGTAGATGTCTTTACCCAAGGCCTCGGGCCGCGTGTGAACCGCGCTCTGGGCACATTCTGGACCGTGGTGATGGCAGTGATCATCGTCTTGATCACATGGCGGCTTTTTGCGGGGATGCAGGACAAGATCCGCTATAATGAAA
>CAYZKE010000143.1:0-7562 GCA_964478505.1 uncultured Loktanella sp. | reverse complement strand
TGAACTTGCCGGTTCCGCGTTGGTGGTGTTTCCTGCAGCGCCGTCATCATCACGTCGATAAAGCGAGGATCCCAATCGGCGGCTTTCCAAAGGACGGGATAGAGCACGATCGCAACCCCAAGGATCACGATGTGCTGGACCCAGACGAACAGCAGTACCGAGCCAAAGAGCCAGACCATCGCGTACATGATGGGCAGGCCTAGGAGCTTGGGCGGCCGCACGAGGCCGAGGAAGAGTGGTGAGCGCTCAGCCACCAGCAAAGACCGCTGCAACGATGGTGGGGGCGGCAGCGACGCCAGCGATGCCGACCAGCACCCAAAGCGCTTGACGCAGATCGATGATGTTGAAGAACCAGCTGAGAAAGACGCCTAAGACGGCGAGCGTGGCGATGACGACGCCAAGCGGGCCGGTCAGAGCATCGACGATGCCCTGTAGCAGACTTTGAATTGGCGAAAGGTCGATGCTTTGCGCAAGTGCAGGGTCTGCGATCAGTAAGAACAGCGTCAATGATGCCGCGAAAGCGCGTGTAAAATGTCTCATGGGTTTGTTCCTTCCAGTCGAGCGACTACCGCCATGACGCGGGCCACATGATTTTGGGTTTCTCGGTTAGGGGGGATGCCGTTGTACTGCCTCAGGGCGTCGGGGCCGGCGTTATAGGCCGCCAAGGCGAGGCGCGGATCGCCGAACAACTCCAGCATCATTGCAAGATAGCGGGCGGAGCCATCGAGGTTCTGCAGCGCATCACGCGGATCGACACCAAGATCGCGGGCGGTTGCAGGCATCAGCTGCCCAAGGCCAATGGCACCAGCGCTGGAAACAGCAGTCTGACGGTAAGCGCTTTCAATTTCTATGTTGGCGCGGAAGAGGATGAGCCAATCTGAAACGGAAAGTCCCGCGGTGCGCAAACCGGTATGGCTGCCATAACGTAGAGCTGTGGCCTCAATCGCTGCAAGAACGTCCGCACGGGGCAGGGGAGCACGCGGCGCGACTGCGGCGATGCGGGTTTCTTCTGTTGCTGCGACAACATCAGATTCGTCAAGAATAGCGAGCGCATCGGCCCCCGAGCCTTGGCCTATGCCGTCGTTGTAGTTCCGGGCAAAGTTTTTTTGGGATTGCGTGGCGGTCAGCGAGCCGTCGCTCTCCATGACCAGAACCATTTGGGCTGCTGCGGGTGGTGCAAATAGCCAAAAGAAGAGAAGGCTAGTCGCTGTTGCCTTTGATGGCCGCTGCAAGCTTGTGCGCGGTGCACTGACCTTCTTCAAGCGGGACATCGGCATGCGAGAAACCGATGCCAACCAAAAAGGACACGACGCCTGTAATAGTTTTGAACTCGCGGATTTTGATATCGTTGTGAGTTGTGCGGGTCCGAGCCGTGACCAATAGCTTTTCCACGCCATCGTCAGAAACGGCACGCATGATCCAGACGCCGTAATAGCTTGGACCTTTCTTGTGCGCAGTTTCCTGGCACAATATCTCGGCGCTATAGCCGCTTTCCACGAGTTCGCGGAATCTCGCCTCAGTGACCACATTCGGTGCTTCTACTTCCCAGTTCATAACTGCGATCACACTTCTCTATTCTCGAGACGTAGGATCGCCATGCCCACCATGGACATCACGAACATACGAAAGTATATCAATAAAACGCAAGGTATATTATTGCGATTCTGATGTGGTGTTTACCGTTGGCCTGATCGGTCCGGCGGTTTTATCCTGCTGCATGATATAAAGGATTCTTGCCTAAAGATGAAGATGCTGCATTTGGTCCCGCAGGTTATACTATTGAGCGCTGTGCTTGGGAGTTCAGCCAGCAGCGCCACCTGTCTCGCGCCGCAGCGGCCCTTTGTTCCGAGTGACCCTGTGGCGCCTGTCGAATATGCTGATCTGATCAGACAAGATTTCGAGGGCTACATCCAGGACATTCAGCGCTACTTTCAGTGTTTGGATGGAGAACGCTCGCGCGCTTTCGAAGAAGCGCACGCCGTAAGCCAAGACTATGGTGCATTTCTGAGAGACGTCGGGAAGGAATAGCAGACAGCTGTCGTCGCCATCAATCAACATACTGCCTTGTGATTGGCTGCCGCACGAGATCTTCATCTTCGCGAAAACTATCGCGCCACAGAACTGAGACTTCGCCTGTATTCCAGCGATACTCAATGCCAACGGTCCTATCAGTTGTTCTGCAAACCAACCAATAGGCGGGCACGGCCTCAAGCAGATCTGCCTTGGAAGAGGTCAATGTAACCTCCTTGTTTATTCAGAAAGGCAATCAACCGGTCACGCTCGTGCCAACGTGGTAACAACAAGATGAGAGGGTCTATCTCCAAGGCAATCCCAATCTGCTCGAGTTTGACCAGTGTCGCGGAATGCTTGGCGTTCTCGAGCTTGCCCATGTACCCACGGCTCACACCAGCGTTCTCGGCCAAAACCTCTTGTGGCAATTTCAGTCCCAAATCGCCTAAAGCGTCCCGCCTGAAACCTGGATCGCGGGGGATTCCCACGCGCATGATTTTGTGATTCATCCTGTTTGGGAGGATGAACAGCCGACATCCGTGGCATCTCTCCAGGCCAGCGCCTGTCTGCCCGCCAGACACGCAGTGCACCGCTGGTCGCAGCCTTCGGCGAATGGCTGCAGGCGCAACGCCGCAAGATCTCCGCCAAATCCCGCTTGGGCGAAAAGCTGAATTACATCCACAATCACTGGGATGGGCTGCAGACCTTCTTGGCCGATGGCCGCGTCGAGATCGACAACAACCGCGTCGAAAACCTGATCCGCCCAATTACTCTAAATCGAAAAAATGTGCTCTTCGCGGGTCATGACGAAGGCGGCATCGCTTGGGACCGCATCGCCTCGCTGATCGAGACCTGCAAGATCAACGAAATTGAACCCTTCGCCAATCCCAAGGCCACCCTGACAGCGATTGCAAATGGTCATCCGCAAAACGGCATCGACGACCTGCTGCCGTGGAACTTCAAGACGTCAAGCTGAACCGGCGGTGCCCTCCTGGAAACGCTTACCAACTACTCATACAGCAGGTATGGATCATTTTCTTGTTCGGGTTCAGCTTGAGTACCTGAGATAACGATCGCTGCGATTGTTAATAGAACAACTACTGCGACAATATTAGTATTCACACCGTCGTTGTTAGTTTCGATAACTGGACCTGGTGAAGAGCAGCAATCAGCAACTGCTGGAGTGATGAGTAGAGCAGAAAATACTACTGCGACTGTAAGTGTCTTAAACATATTATTTCCTTTCATTAGGGAGTATCCGAAACTCTGTGTATGAGGCTCAGCCGCTAACGCTCGGTAAAAGCTTCACTTGCTTTGAAGAGCGTCTTTAAAAAACATTCCAGGACGGTTCTTTTACAGAATTCGAGTTCGATCTCTGCTTGCATTCCCGTACAAATATCAACGTTACCAACCGGCCCTTCAAGGATGGCGGCGGACAGCTCTATGAACACTTCTTAGTAAGGTTGTGCCTCGTCTATAGCTGTATCCGCGCAGACATGTATGACACTAGCCGAGAGCGTCTTCATGAAACGGCAGCGACAAAACTCCTTATGATACAATCCTGCCCTCTACCGGAATCTACCCCCTAAGCACCGGCCCAGTGATCCGAGGGGCAGAGCCCATCGATTTACACAAGTCGTTGCGCCAAGCGGAGATGAGATCCGCTTGGCGCTTGTTGAAAAGATCAGATGACAGCGATGTTGCCATCTGCAAGGAGGCTGTCTTCGATCCCGGGGGCAAAAACAATATTATTCAGTGTAATCGTGACGAGCTCCGTATTCGCGCCTGCAGCGTCTTCATCAATCGTCAGCACTGTACGACCCGCGCCATTGGCCGAAGACGTAACCCAGTCAGAGATATCGGAGGTCCCGCTTTCAAAACCGATCAGCAGATCCGACAGATCGATGACATCTCCCGCGACACCGATTTCGAAATCCATGATCGTGTCGTTGCCTGCATCCGAGTGACCGTAGTCAAAGGTATCGATGCCAAGCCCACCGGTCAGCGTATCGTCACCGCGCCCGCCGAAGATGGTTTCGGCACCTGTGTTGCCGTTGATGACGTCATCACCACCGAGGCCGTGATAGATCTCGCCAACACCCATGTTATGGGTTGTTCCCGTGTTGTCGCCGGCCACAGATCCTGATCGTGTCCCGCTAATGGTCCAGCCGAACTCATCCGCAAGATACTGAAAAGCCGTGGCATCACTGTAGGTAAAGCCACCAAGGTTCAAGGCGTTAAGCCCGGTTTCTCCCGCGGCCGTGTCAATCGTCGCCCACCCATTCAAGGTCGCGTCGATGTTGCTGACCGACATGCCGGAGCCAAAGAACATACCTGCCGCATTGGTCACGGATGACAAGTCCCAGTCCCCGATATCCTGATCGAACGCGGCGGCACCCAAGAACATCCGGTCCATATTGGTCACGGCGCTGGTGTCCCACCCGCCGATGTCGTGATTAAACGCAAACGCTGATTCAAACATTCCAAACATATTGGTCACGGCGCTGGTGTTCCAATCGCCGACATCCTGATCGAACGTAGTGGCATAGTAGAACATTCGATACATATTGGTCACGGCGCTGGTGTCCCAGCCGCCAATATCCTGATTGAATGCGCTGGCGCGCTCGAACGTTCCAAACATATTGGTCACGGCGCTGGTGTCCCAATCGCCGATGTCCTGATCGAACACAGTGGCGCCAAAGAACATTCTGCGCATATTGGTCGCGGAGCTGGTGTCCCACCCGCCGATATCCTGATTGAACGCAGTGGCATCGTAGAACATGGCGCCCATATCCGTCACGGCGCTGGTGTCCCAATCGCCGATGTCCTGATTGAACACGCGGGCCGAGTTGAACAAGGAGCTCATAGTGGTCACGGAGCTGGTGTCCCAAGCACCGATGTCCTGATCGAACGCAGTGGCATCTCTGAACATTTGGTTCATATCGGTCACGGAGCTGGTGTCCCAATCGCCAATATCCTGATCGAACGCGCTGGCGTCATTAAACATGTTGTTCATATTTGTCACGGAGCTGGTGTCCCAGCCGCCGATGTCCTGATTGAACGCGCTGGCGTCTCGGAACATTTGGTTCATATCTGTCACGGAGCTGGTGTCCCACGCACCAATATTCTGATCGAATGCGCTGGCGCCTTGGAACATTTCACGCATATCGGTCACGGCACCGGTGTCCCAACCCGAGATGTCGTCATTAAAGGTCGCATTATTCAAGAAAGTTTGACTGAGATCTGTCACACCCGACGTGTCGAACTCGGTTACATCGGTATTATCGCCCAGCAGCGCGATTTGCTCCGGTCTTGCAACCCCCTGGGTGAAGGCCAAGACCGCATCTGCCAGCGCCTGAATCTCTTCCGTCGTCGCAATCGAAGCGCCTTCGAGGACCGCATTGATGAGGCTGTTTCCAGACGGAAGCACGACGCCTGCATCTGCATAGTCCTGCTCTGTCGGTGCAGGTTCATTTGTGTCCGCGGCATAGGCCGCAATGACGTTCAGACCTTCATAGTAATTTGCCGCAGCCTCCTCAAAAAGGGCCGCAATGTCTTCTGCGGTGAGGCCACCTTCGGTTGCCGCCACTTGCTCATTCAGAGTGGCACGCAGCTGGTTGAGCTGAGCTGAAGTCCAGTCAGCCAGTTCTTCGGGGTAATCCGTGCCTGTGGCATTGCGGTAGTCATCGAGTGTCGGCGCCGGGTTAGTCTCATCGTCGACCCCGTAGGCATTGATGATGTCGAGCGCGCCTTCGGATGCGGCCGCAGCAACAAGGTCCACGATGCCCTGCAGTTCCTCGAGGCTGTCTGCCAGGTTCGGATTGGCATCAACCGCGGCAGCGATCGCATCAAAGACCGCGACTTTGTTCCAGTCTCCCACGCCTGTCACACCCAGGGCGGTGAGCGCCTCGGCTGTATTGTCGACATCACTTCCTGTGCCGGAGCCGTCCATCGGCATGTTGTCGATCAGCACCTCGGCTACGGCTTCGTCCACAAGCGCCTGGATCTCTGCAATCGTCAGGTCGCCCTCTGCAGCGCCCAGCTTTTCGATCAGCACACGGCCAATTTCCAAGGTCATGACCTCAGTCCTGCCAAGCGGCCCGGCATCAACGCGCTGCCCGTCTACAAACGCACGTGTCACGATCGAGTCTTCGATGCCAATCGCGCTCAGCAGATTATCGAGCCCAACAGCCGCTTCGGACTCGGCCTGGCCATCAAGGCCGATTTCTTCAGTCCCATCGATCGCGTTCAGTTGCGCCAATGCCTCTGCAACCTCTTCGGCGGCCGCGGCATTGACGGCATCAACAATCCCCTGCAGCTCTTCGGCAGTATCGATCCCACTTGCAGGCAGACCTGCGATATATGTGTTGATCGCGTCAATGTTGTCTTCGCTCACACCTGTCACGCCGGCCTCGCCAAACGCATCAACAGAGGCTTCGAGTGCGCCGCCGCCGTCAGCGGCCGCAGCAGCAATGTCAGCCAGGGCGTCTGCGATGACAGTCTCCAGCAGCGCCTGCACGTCAGCTGTCTCGGCCAGATCATCAAGACCGGCAACCGCGGCGTTCAGAGCGGCAACCTGCGCCGCCGTCAGGTCTGCAACGCCAGCCGCTGCGTAATCTTCTGCCGTTGGCGCGGTGGTGGCATCAGTACCATCATAGTCGTTCAGGACGGCGATCGCTGCCTCAAGCGCTGCGGCCAAAGCAACGGCGTCAACAATCTCCTGCAGCTCTTCGGCGCTCAGCGCGCTGTCAACAGATGCGGCAACAGCTGCATTCATGTCAGCCAGGTTCGCGTCCGTGACACCCGTGACACCTGCAGCAACATAATCTGCAACAGTTGGCGTCTCCGTGGCCTCCGTGCCATCATAAGCATTCAGCTTCTGGAGAGCCAGCTCCGCAGCGGTAGGACCCGCAGGATCGTCCGATCCGGAACCATCAACAATGATAGAAACCAGCCCAACACCCACAGCCCCGCCAGCAAGGGTGATCCCGTCGAGGCCAAGACCACCTCCGGCAGGGATATCCGCCAGCAGCTGGCCTGCACCTTCGAACGCGTAGAAGTCGCGTACGATAATCTGGTTGCCGTTGACCAGGTTCACAACAAGATCATCGCCAACCCGTGAAGATCCGAGCACCTCTGTGCTGGGGATCTCCAGCTGGAGATCAGACGCGCCTGTCGCCGTCAGCTCACCGCCCGCGCTCGAAATGGTCTGGGTTTCACCTGTGGTCTTATTGATCAGCTGTGCCATTATAGAACTTTCTTTTCCAGTGCTTAGACATAAACCAGACCATCAACGCGGTGTAACAACACAGCGCCTGATCCTTTTCTATTGCGTTTTCGGTAATTTATCCGCCCCCTAGCGTCAAAGTAACCATTCCGTATATCGAAACGCATCGAGGCTATTGCGCGGGCCATGCGCCAGGCCCGCTTCTCAAACCCAATCTCCCATATACCCGGGCTCAACTCCTTATCTGTCCCAAAACGGCTACCCTAACCCCATCGTCGGTCCCCGCAGGGAACTACGTCAGGATAAGAGACAGCGCAGAACTCCT